>JAJXVI010000351.1 GCA_021782195.1 bacterium
ATGGCACGCGTTCGGAACAGCCTCTGGGGTTTCACGCGCCCGTGCCACGCATCTCCGGCGAGAACGCGGCTACGGCCCTGGGAAAGTCAAGAGGATATGCGGAGATTCTCCGCTGGGGTGCCACTCCGTTTCTCAAGGATTTCTGGCGCAGATTGCAACAGCGGTTTCGACTGACACGCGTGGCCATCAAGAATGAAGCCGCTCAAAATCTGGCCCGTGAACTCGGAGAATCCGAGGCGACCTTCCTCGAGCAGATCGACCTTCTGCAGAAGCAGGTGCACGCACTCGAGGAAGACATCCAGGCACTGCGCGAAACGGCGCGCAACCGCGCAGTCATCGGGCTGGCCCGAAGGCTCCAGGACCGCCCGGCGCCCGTGCTCGGTCTCATCCACACGCTGTACACGAATCTGGCCACGTCTCAGAGCGACCTTGACGACACCAGCCTCAACGTGCTGATCGTACTCGAGGAACTGCTGGCCGCCCTCCGCGCCGAGGGGGTCACATCGTTTCCGGACGATGCGACGCAACCGTTCGAGATGTGCGGGAAAGACCTGGGCGCCTTTCAGTATCTGAAAGGAGACGACTTCACCGATGACGCGTGCACGCGCCGCGTGCGCTGCGTTCGCGTCGGTTGGCGATCCGGCAAGGAGGTCATCACGCCTGCGGAAGTCGAGGAGGTCGCGGAAACGTGCGAGGTCACCGCGGGACCTGCGCGCTCGCGCGTTGCAGACGCACCGGCGCCGCATCCGGATGCAGAAACGAAGGAGAAAGTAGAATGAACCGCTCACGTAACGTTGCAGTCCTGCTGGATCTCGACAACATCAAGCCGGACCTCGAACAGATTGAGAAGATCTGTGCCCGGTATGGTCGACTTGCAGAGCGCAAGGCGTTTGCGAACACCCCCGCGGTGCTCACCGCCTACGGTGCGGCTTTTCGCAAGTTCGGATATCGCTTCGAGATCTGTCCGGGGCTCAGCCCCGAACCAGACGAGGTTGACCGTCTCATCTACCGAGCGGCCCATGATCTCGCCAACCGGCGAGACAATCCGATCGAAGTCATCACGGTGGTGAGCAACGACAACGACTACGCCGAACTGTGCCACGAACTGCGCAAGCGCAACGTGTGCACCGTCGCGGTCGGCATTGCCAACCAGATCGGAAAGCAGTTCAGCGCGGCCGCCGACCACGTGGTCGAGGAACTGACGCCACTGCGCACGACATACGTCGGCATCGACCTCGGGACCACCAACACCGTGATGGCCCAGGTCAGCTTCGCGCCCGCGCTCCGCCGTTGGGTGGCTGCAGCCATTTCGGTCGAGGTCACCGACGAGAGGAAAGCGCTCGTCAACAGCAGTTGCGTGCCATCGTCGGTGATGTTCCGGCTCCCGTCCCCCGAGATCGGAGGACACGTCCGCGCATTCGCGCCAGGGGCGCGCAACCGAACAATCCTGGCGTGGAAGCACGACATGGGTTCGGCACGCAACGGGCTGCCGGTGACCTACCAGTTGAGCAAACCGGCGGAGACGAGACTCGCGCTCCCCGAATACATGAAGCGATACGCTGTTTCCGGTGAGGTTGCTCCCGAAGAGGCAGCCGCCGCAGTCCTGTCATTCTGTCGCGAGAAACTGGACGTGCTGTGCCCCGCAACGTGCGGCGCGGTCATCACGCACCCGGCCAGTTACGAGTCGGATGCAATCGAGGCAACCCGCCAGGCTGCCGTGCTCGCAGGCTGGAACGAGGAAAACGTGGTGCTGCTCCCCGAGCCCCACGCCGCGCTCTTCGACTTCCTTGACCGACTGGGAAACGGCGAGATCGGCGCCCCTCTCGACGTCTCACAGAGCACGCACGTCCTCGTGTATGATCTTGGAGGCGGCACGCTCGACGTCTCGCTTCACGAGGTCCGGTGGGACGACAGCAACGCACGGTTTGCCATCGACGACATCGCCGTCGGCTCGCGCACACGCGTCGGTGGCGACCGGATGGATGCGCTGATCGCCGACTACATCTTGCAACAGGTCGCATCGCGTCCTGACGCACCGGTCCTGACGCAAGACGAGCAGGAGAGTTTTCGCGATGAAATCCTGATCTACGCCGAAAAGTGGAAAAAAGTCTGGGGTGCCACGTACGCGAAAGAGAAACCGTGCCCCCCCGTGATTTTCCAGGGTGCCTTCCTGCGCGGCAAGCTACCCATCCGTCTCGTGTTCAGTTCCGAGACCGTGCGAAAGGTCCTCGAACCCCTGCTGTGTACGGACCTGGGCCTGGATCTCGTCGAAAAGCTGGACCCGAACACCGCTTTCGAAGAGCCCCCGTTTGTCGACCGCCTCGACACTTTTGTGGTGCCGGTGCTGGAACTGCTGCTCAAGGCGCGACAGAGTCGCGGCCATGTTCCAAAAATCGACGCGATCCTGCTCAACGGTGGGGCAACCTACTTTCCTCTGGTGCGAGAGCGGCTCAACGGGCTGTTTGGTGGAAAAATTCCCCTGTTGACCCACGGCGCCCCCGAACTCGCGGTGGCCAGAGGAGCGGCCCTGTTTGCAGCAGGGATGCAGGGGGCGGGGTCCCGACGCGTGAACCCGACCCATATCTACCTTGAGGTCACCTCCAATCACTCGGTGCGACTCGAACTGCTGGTTGCGCAGGGACAGACGTTCCCGTACCGCACGCGCCTGCCCGCTCACCGTATTCCAGACGCGGCCGACGGTGTAATGTCTTTTCGCATCTGGGTTGGTATGGGGGGGCGACCCAACGTGAATACCGTCCTGCAACGAGAGCGGCACGTATCCATGCGCGAGATTCACGAGGCGGGCCTCAACGGAAAGACGCTCGACCTGGAAGTCGAGTATCGATTCGACGAGCGCCTCGTGCTGACACTGATCGGACACATGGGTGAACGGTTCCAGGTCGAAGTGGCCCGAGAAAGAGCGGTCAGCACCGTCGCATCGTCTGCTCCGGTGGAAAGAAACGCTCAGTTCATCCTGACAATCCCGCGCGAGCGCGTTCCCGTGGCGGAAGTCGGACACGCGATCACCGCTTCGGAGTGGACGTTCCTGGCACGTGACCTCGCCGTGAGCCCGTCGAACGCAGATTTGCAGCGAAGAGTCAGAGACCAGCTCAGCGCAAGTGCTCACGCCGTCAATCGCGTGGACCTCGCGCACAGCCTGCGCCCGTGGCTCGGAGACGCGCTCTTCCAGCCGGTCAAGGCGGGGGTCCGGTGCTACCTCGCCCTCCGGTGCATCCGCGCCGTGCTGGCGGGCATCCCCGCGAGCGACCGGGAAGCACAGGGGCTCGACGCCTCATTGCAGGGGTTCGTGCTCAGCCAGTGGGGGCAGATGGGGCGCCGCACGCTGCTCAACCGTACGTTCGCCCAGGAGCTCGCGCTGACGCCAGGCAAGCTTCTGTGGGAGAACTGGGACCAACACCTGCAGGCCGCCTTCAAAGCTTCTCGCACGGAAGGGTTCTCAGTCGGCTACCTGGACTCACTGGGAAAATGTGGATCCTACCGGGAGAGCGGAACCTTCCTGCGAGGTGTGATTTCGACTGGAAGCCAGCCACAGCGCGAGAAGGCGTGCTATGCACTGGCAAGACTCCTGAGCCCCGGACAGCCGGCGAAATACAGGGTTGGTGTCGAAGAGGCATACGCAACCCTGCCATTGCTGCTCGAACGTCTGCTGAAAGACGAGAGCGACCATCGGGTCACCATCAGTCTGATGGGAGCCCTGTGGCAGGTGGCTGCCTGGGAGGTCACCTCGAAAGTGCCGTTGCCCCAGGCGTTTCGAAAGCAGTTGCTTGCCCTCAAGATCACCGACTTCGCAGCCCGTACCGCACTGTCGCGACACGTGCCGACCCGGACCGCATGCACTGAACGGCTGCGTCTCCTGCCCGAGCTTCTCAACTGGGAGGGTGCCTCACACGACAACAGGGCGCGAATCCAGGAGTACCTGCTCGAGGTCGTGCGCGACAACGCCACCCTGTAGGAGTCACGATGCTCGAAAGGCGCACGGGCCTGGTGTCGTGCGTCCGTCCTCGCCGCGCGCGGCGGTGGGGACGCGCACGCGCCGAGCGGCGGGCGCGCCGAATGCGGGGACGCTCACGCGCCGAGCGGCGGGCGTCCCCGTCCCCGTCCCCCGGCTTTTC
>JAJXVI010000352.1 GCA_021782195.1 bacterium
GGGGGCTCAGCGGACGAGCAGGCTCACGTCGACCCTGCGAGCGATGCGATCACCTCCCGTGCTTTGAGACAGAGTGCGGCCCCACCGGTGTCGGCCAGGCGTAGGATGCAGCTGCGGGGGTGCTCGACGACACGTCCGGCGAGGCCAATGAAGGCGAACCGGACGGCCTTGAGGCGTTTGGGCAGCCACGCCTCATCGAGCTGCCCGAGCACCAGCCGCTTCATGGCAATGTGGGGGTTGAACGTGATGACGGTGATGGCCCACCAGGCGGCGTTGCCACCAAAGTAGCCGCACGGCATGTGCGCACCCGCCAGGTCGCTCTTCAGGACGGCGTGCACCTCCTCACTTTTGCCGCATCGTTCCCAGTGCCACGCCACCAGTTCGCTGGCTCCGCGTTTCCAGTTGTTCGTCACGATCCGGTGCAGCTTGTAGCGCTTCTCATCCAGGATAATTGTGGGGAACGGGAGCTCTGGCTGGGTAGCGGCGCCTGCCTGCGGGGTTTCATCTTTTTTTGGTGGCGGATTGCGGACATGCAAAGGGAGGCATTGCGGAACTCTCGTACGCTATTCGGTACCATGGGACCAGGATCTGCATTCATTGTGCCAGTGCAGCACACAGCGATCTGCCTGCATCTGCAATTCCACCGTGCAGCCTGCTTTCTGACCGGAGACTCGGGGGCATCCTGACACACTGCGTTACAAGTTCCGTGACATTGCAGGGGGATACCCTGTGACAGAATTCGGATGCTACGCTCGGGAAGCGGCCAGCAAGACCGCGCAGCCGTCACCCGCAGTCAACGCGTCGCTACTCCACGCGGCGACGCGCACACTCAAGTCAATGGGGGAAATCTCGCATGAGCCTGTCACATTCCAGTTCACAATCGACCTGGCACACCGTGTGGACGGAGACCCGCCCCGCCCTCGCGGGCACTTTCGTCGACCCCGCCATCCTCGATCCGGGCGAGGCGTCCCGCCGCCTGCTCGCCGCGCGCGCCCCGCACGGACTCTACGGCCACCAGGTCGAGGCCCTCGCCAGCACGCTGACAGGGGACGACGTCTGCCTGGCCACGCAGACCGCGTCGGGCAAGACCCTCGTCTTCCACGTTGCCGCCGTCGAGCGCCTCTCGCGGAATCCCGACGCTCGCGTCCTCGCGCTCTACCCCCTGCGTGCCCTCGGCTCCGAGCAGGAGTCCCGGTGGCGCGACGCCCTCGACGCAGCCGGCCTCGACATCCCGGTCGGACGCATCGACGGCCACGTGCGGGTGTCCTCCCGCGCGAGGATCCTCAAGCGCAGCGGCGTCCTGGTGATGACGCCGGACGTGCTGCACGCCTGGCTGCTCAGCAATCTCTCCGACCCCGAGGTTCAGAAGTTTCTGCGCGACCTGTCCCTGGTGGTTGTGGACGAGGTGCACGCCTACTCGGGCGTCTTCGGTACCCACGCCGCCTTCCTGCTCCGCCGCCTGCAGCGCGCGGCCGCGCTCTGTGGCGGCACGCACCGCTACATCGCCGCCTCGGCCACGATGGCGCGCGAGAGCGAGCACATCGAGACGCTCTTCGGCCGCCCCATGCACGTGGTCGGGGCCGAGTCCGACACATCGCCGCGCCACGAGATCGAGATGAGCTTCGAGGCGCCGACGCCCGACGTCGACTTTCTGACGTCGGTGACCGAGTATCTGCGGGACCTGGTGCGCGACACCGACCATCGCTTCATCTGCTTCGTTGACAGCCGCAAGTCGACCGAGCAGATCGCCTCCATCCTGGCGCGGCGGGCGGCGGAGAGCGAGGAGGGCGAGGAATCGTGCGGACACGGCGACGACGACGTGCTCGACCGCCTCGACATCCTGCCGTTTCGGGCCGGTTACGAGGACGCCGACCGCGAGCGCATCCAGGCGCGCCTCACCGACGGCACCCTGCGTGGCGTCGTCAGCACCAGTGCGCTTGAACTGGGGCTTGACATTCCCCACCTGAGCGCGGCGGTGCTGGTCGGTGTGCCGCGTTCGTCCACCAGCCTGCTGCAGCGCATCGGACGCGTCGGCCGCAACGGCCCGGGGCGCGTCCTGCTGCTGCACGGCGGGGACGCCCACGACGAGGCCGTGTTCAACGCACCCAGGCGGCTGCGCTCGCTGCCCTTCCAGGAAGGCGCGCTGTACGTGGAGAACCGCCGCGTCCAGTTCATCCATGCGCTCTGCATTGCACGAGAGCACGAGCAGGCGGGCGGCGCCGAGGAGTTCTCCTCGCCCGTGCCCTGGCCCGACGGTTTCGTGTCGCTCTTCGAAAGCGAGCGCCTCGGACAGGTCCCGGCCGACCTGCAGTCGCTCAAGCTTGAAGGCGCCGACGATCCCCACCACACGTTTCCGATTCGCGACGTGGAACCGCAGTTCAAGGTCGAGCTCAGGGGCGCCCATCGCATGGTGGAATCGCTCGGTTCGCTGTCGCACTCGCAGATGATGCGGGAAGCCTACCCCGGCGCCGTCTACTACTACCTGACCCGGCCGTATCGCGTGACGGCCGTCTACCTTGATCGCCGCATCGTGCGGGTGCGCGAGGAGAAGCGCTACGTGACCACGCCAACGTGCCTGCCCGCGCAGGTCTTCCCGAACCTGACGGGAGAGGGGACGCACCGCGCGCTCACGTTCGGCGACCTCACGGTCATCGACTGCGACGTGGGCGTGCGTGAGACGATTGTCGGCTTTGGCGAGCGGCGCGGACGCAACCGCCTCAACCGCCCCTATCCCGTGGACGGGCAGGTGCCCGGCGTGCGCTACTCCCGCGACCGCTTCACGCGCAACTTCTTCACGACGGGCACCGTGCTGACCCACCCCGCGCTGTCCGACGCCGATTCGCGGACCGCCGCGACCGTCAGCGCCATCGTCCGCGAGGCGTTCCTCGACGTCGTGGGCTACGAGTCGCGCGACGTCGCGTGTTCGAGCGACCGCCACCGCACGTCCTGGGGACACGTCGAGAAGGGCGCCCGCTTCGTGGCCGCCTACGACGTGACCTATGGCAGCCTGCGCCTGACGTCGCGCCTGCTCGAGGTCGACACGCTGCGCGCCGTGCTCGAGCGCGCGCACGAACTGGCGGGAGAGTCGTGGATCAGCGCCGAGTATCCGTCCACGCCCGAGGTGGTCGACGTGCTGCGCCAGCTGTGCGACTGCGCGGCTCGTCTGCCCCGGCCGCTCGACCTGTCCGAGCGCGACGGTGTCGCCGTCGACCCGCGTGGCGGCGAGAGCGTGCAGGTCATCTGCCCGGGCAGCGTCGGACTGGCGCTCGACCACGCCGAGGCCGAGTTCGAGGTGCAGGGCATCTACTTCCACCCGTCCTACCAGGCGCTGGCCTACCGCGGACGCTTCCTGACCCGCACGCCCCTGGAAGGCGACCGCGACATCAGCATCCTGCGGTGCGACCGGGTCGCCGTAGTGCCAGGCGAGACGCGCACGGGACGCTACTTCCCGGACACCGCAGAGCTCGTCCCCGACCTTGATCCTGCCGCGGACGACCGAAGGAGAGACCGGCCGGTGACGGACGGGCCCGCCGCGCTCGCAAAATGACCGCCGCGTGTCCACCAGGCGCGGGTCTTGTGGCGGGCAACAACCGTTGTGCTGAGTGAATATGTCGCATTGCGCAAATGTACCTCATGGCGTACCGCCGTGAACACGCGGCCGCGCGCCCGGCTGCGCAAACCCGTCGAGGCGGCCGCGAAGACGCCAGTGCCCGTGAAAATGCCGTGAGGAGGTCCCGAGACCATGTCCACAAACCACGAAATGAATCGCCGATCATTCTTGAAGGAGGTGGCTGTCGGAACCCTGACGCTCTCCGCGGCCGCGGTCACGACCCGGCTCGCGGGGGCCGCCCCGGCTGTCCCCTCTTCGGTAGAAGCCGACGAGGTTGCGCGCTACGCGATCGACCCGGAGGTCCGCACGACCGTCCAGAGAACGCTTGCGTTTCCCAGCCTGAAAGGGTTGCAGCCCGCCGAACTGCCGCGCATTCAAGATTACGGGCGCTACGGCTACGGCGCGTGGCACTACGGTCCGGGTCTACCCTGCGAGCCACGCACCGACCTCATGCCGGCTGGATACGCGATGCCGTCGCGCCAGAAACGGTTGATGCGCTTCTTTGCC
>JAJXVI010000353.1 GCA_021782195.1 bacterium
GGCGGGGCGAGAATATGAACGTCGTCTTCTTCGAGCTCTCCATCACCTCCTCGTGGGGTAACGGCCCGGCCGGGAGGTTGCCGACCAGTCGGACCACCTCTTGAACGACCGGGAGGCGCTCCTGCTTTCTCCGAAGGGGGTTCTTCGGTTTCGCGACTATGGCCAGGCGCGCATCTTCGACCCGGCTCATCGCGTTGCCATTGATCCCACGGTATTGCCACGCTGGTATCACAGCGAGTTGACCCGAAATGCCAGAGCCTCTCGGCAGGCCGACCTCTGGTCGCTTGGTGCGGTGGCGTATTACCTCCTGACCGGTATCGACGTCGAGCACGACGGGCGAAAGCGCCTTGCAACCGTGCGTAGCGGCCTGGACCCGAAATTTTGTGAGGTCATCGAGAGATGTCTTGAACCGTTTGGAGATGTCTCCTACCAGTCGGTCGAGGAACTTCTCGACGACCTCTGCGGTCGCACGGTGACCGAGGAGTTCGTGCCGCAGCGCCTCGCAACTGTTCCTGCGCGCATCGATTTCGACCGCGTGGCGCCCGGTGAGGTTGCCCTGGGCGGGTTTCGTATCGTGAATGAGGGCGGCGGCACGCTCGCCGGTCACGTTCACACGATGTCACCGTGGATTCAGTTCAGTCCTCAGCACTTTGAAGGGAATGATTGCGAGGTCCAGGTCTGGGTCGATTCGACGGCGCTCGGTCACAACGCCGTCGCGCAGGGAGATCTCTACGTGACGAGCGCGAACGAGGAAGTGAAACTGCCGGTTCGTATCGCGCTGGCGCTTGACACCGGTACTGGGATGAAACCGGCTCTTGCGGGTCTGCTCATGGTGTTGCTTGTGGCCCTACCGCTGGGCGTGCTGACCTGGTTCAACGTTTCGTGGTTGCTGATCGCGCATCGCTTTCTCGCGGCGCGGCCTCATCACGCGGTTGGCGACATGTTGCCGGGGTTGCTCTACATTCGCAAGATCGGAACCCTGCTGCTTGCCCTGCGATGTACGCTTGCTGTCGGTGCCCCGCTCCTGGCCTATCTGGTCTGGCGAAGGCTTGGCGTGGTCGCGCGCCGCCGGGCAGGTCTGGTGGCGATTGCCAGCATGTTGTCGCCTCTCTTCGTGCAACTCGTCGCCGTGAAGGTGGCTGAGGGAACTTTTGCAACCGACCGTATGGCGACCTGGCTGCGTCTGTCGCCAGATCTGTGTCTTGGGATGTGCGCGCTGGGGTCTTTGTCCGCGACGCTGCTCGTGCTGCTTCCTCACGCCCGCTTTCCGGACTTTCTGCGAGGCCGGGGCATGCGCTTTGTGTGTGCGTTCCTGCTGCTCGTGCTGTACGGGTGGAACAGTTACCTGGCCGTGGTCGGCTTCGTGTCTCCATGAGTGCAGGGTGTGCTGCACGCGCCTTCTCGTGCGACCCCGGTTCTCGAGACGGCGCGGCATGGACGTGACGTTTACGGCTGCGTCTCTACACGTGAGCGTCCAGAAAGGCCTGCGTCAACGCCCACGCCTGGGCTGAAGACGCCGGGTGGAAGCTTGAGCGTGCGTCGCAGTTAAAGCCGTGATCGGCGTCGGAGAACAGGACGTTGACGTACGGCTTTCCGGCCCGGTCCATTTCGGTGGCGACCACGCTTCGGGCCGCTGCGTCGATGTGGGCGTCGCGCCCACCCCAGTAGAAGAGTACAGGGCCGTGGACTCGGTCTCCCCACCGCCCACCGGCCAGTGCTTCCACGTAGCGGGGTGCCCCGTAGTATGAGACGGCGGCTTTGATGGGAAGAATCGTCGTGGCGACAACCGAGATTGCGCCCCCCATGCAGAAGCCCGCGGCCGCGATTCGTGAGGTATGGGTGCACAGGTAACGCCAGGCTGCGTGCAGGTCGGCTGTCAGGCCGGCCGCGGTGAGTTGCACTGCCTGCTTTCGACCCGCCTCCAGGTCGGTGTAGGCGCATTCGAAGCCGGGGGCCGTGCGGTGAAAAAGCGCGGGGGCGAGCGCCACGTATCATTCCCTGGCGTAGCGGTCGGTCACGCTACGGATGTGTGGATTGACTCCAAAGATTTCCTGGATGACCAGGATGGCCTTTCCGTTGGGGGCGTCTGGAAGGGCGAGGTATGTTTCCATCGTCGTTCCGTCTTCAACACCAATGTCTCTCATCTCGGTACGCATAGGGGGCACTTCCGCGAGCCGGGCACGTGCTTCCTGCGTGAAACCGTTACAACGACCTTTACGTCGTTCAGATGTCCCGGCAGGCCAGCACTCGCGCGCCCACTCACCGCGCGTTTCGGCGGGCGGCGGAGTGCCTCGAAGCACGCGCTTGTGTGGCTGCGAATCCGCGGGAACGGATGGAGCGGGGCTCTGGCCAAACCGCGCGCTACTTCTTGTCGTCTCCCTTGCCCTTGAGAAAGTCGCTCGGTTTGAGGTTGTCGATGTATTTCTTGAACTTCTTCATGTCCTGTTCCTGAGTGGTGCGGTCGACCGCCGACTCTTCGAGCACGATGCGTTCCGAAACATAGATCGGCGAATTGGTCCGGAGAGCCAGGGCAATGCTGTCGCTGGGGCGCGCGTCGATCTCAATGGTGGCACTGCCGGCTTCAAGCACGATCTTGGCGTAGTACGTATTGTCGTGGATGTCGTGGATCAGGATGCGCACCACATGCGCTTTCAGCGACTCGATGATCGACTTCATGAGGTCGTGGGAAAGCGGTCTGGGAACCGGCGTTCCCTCCAGCGCGAGCGCAATGGCCGTCGCTTCGAATGGCCCGATGAGAATGGGCAGATAGCGCTTGTCGTCGTCAACAAGAATGACGACAGGGTCGTGGGTCAAGAGGTCGATGCCGAGCTTGTCGACCTTCATCTTTCGCATATCGGAAGGGGTCTCGCCGCGCTCAGGACTCATGGAACACCTTACTCAAAATAGGTTGCGCGAAAGCCGGGAACGCGCAACCGAATCATTCCCCGGGTTGGGACAGATTCCTGCGCTTCATCCCGATGCCCCGTGCGCTCCGAGTTCGTTCTTCTGACGGGCAGTCCCGAGACGTCAGGCGCCATCGACCGTTTCGGTCCGTGCTCATCCCTTTTCCTTCGGTTTGCCGCGATCTCCGTGCCCGTGCCAGGGGTCGAAGTCGCCCCGGCGGTGCGTGGACCCCTGGCATCTTGCCTCAGGTCGTGTCGGGGCTGTCGTGGCGTTTTGCAAATCCCGTAAGAAAAGCATAGCTGACATTGATCTCCATGCGAGCCAGCATGGAGCCAAAACACGATCCGGTGGCATCGCTTCGCAGCGAACAACTCGCACCTCCGTCAAGCGCTTCGTGCAGCACGAACTTGAGCGCGCGCAGGTGTGGAAGTTCGTAGCGGAGTACCGGGCCGCGTACGCGTTCCGAGAAGTGTGCCTGCACGCGCCCCACGGTTACCGCGCGGACAAGAACCTGGTACGACTCGTCATCAGCCGCAAAGAGTGATACGTCGACTGTGTCGTTCCTGCTGCCGGAGTGGCAACGTGCGAAGTGAGCCACAGGCATGAGCGTCATCATGACTCGTTCACCTCGACGGTCACTGCGCTCTCGACAATCTCGCGCGCGAGCAGTGCCTCCCGCGTTCGCACCAGCTTGCGTGGAGGGGACGTCCCCTCGAAGAGGACGCCCCCCGGCGGACCGTTCTGGCGCAGGCGTGTAAATTCTCTTGCGGCCTGCTCGGCCTGCTCACGCGTGCGCGTCCGCACGGCAACACGAAGGAACACCTCTTCCGGCGCATACGGAGGAGGTGGGGAGATGCGCCCAAGAAGGCTGTTGACTCCCTCCAGTTCGGTGACGGTCTCCAACGGCTCAATCCCCTCCGCCTCGAAGCGGTGTGCCAGGATGGTCGCGGCGTGGCGCGCTTTCTCCGTGGCATCGGGCCAGCAGTACCCAATCCTTCCCTCGCTCATCCAGCCATCGTGATGTCCGACGACGAGTCGAAGAAATTGTGGCGCGGGGTGACCGCGTACATCGCGTACCCGCACGCAATCCGGCCCTCGGGTCTCGAGCGTTGTCGCACCCAGGTCGACCACCACGTCGGGCGCGATGGTGGCGCGTGGATCGTGGATTCTGTAGAGGAGTTGTTCCGCGACCGTGTCGGGTGTCACGAGCA
>JAJXVI010000354.1 GCA_021782195.1 bacterium
TGTCTACCACCGACAGCACCTCTTTGCAATGTGTGAATTCGAGTTCACCGTGATACGCTTCCGCCAGACACGTGCCATCTTCGCGCAGTATCAGAAAGGCCATTCGCTCCGAAGGCGTCGCGGGACTAATCGTGACGGCCCCACGGCCACGGGCGATCAGATGACCGGTCGCGTACAGGGCGACGTACGGTCTGGAAAAGATGGGCGCAACGGCGGAGAGCGAGACGGTACCTTTGATGCGGTCGAGTTGCTTTACGCGTCTGCCGTTCGGCAGGACAAGATTGCCCTCGATACAGAGGCCGTGTGTGGCTGAAACTCCCGCGCGGGCCAGCGCGGACCGGATGCCAACGCGCATGAGTGGACCGCCAGGTGGCACGGTTACCTCTGCTGGGGGAGGCAACACAAGCCGCGTGGGCTGTTGTCGCAATCGATGGGGCAGTTGCGCCGGTGCGTCCGGATCGAGGCGACGAATGAGTGCCAGCACAAGGGCCAGGACCTGCGGGCTGCGTGTGAGTTCACGCGCGAGAAGATTCTCTCCCGTATAGATGACCCTGCCGTTCTGGCAGATGGCTGCACTTGTGCTGGAGGAGTCGGTGGTGGCAGTTTGACCGTCGGCATCGAGCCAGGTGGCAAGCACGCGAGTCGCCGGGCGTGTTCGAACCAGCATCGCGGTGTTTCGTCCCAGCACGATGCGGCGCACGGCCGGCTGTCCGAGACAGGCACCGGTCTCGCGAGCCAGTCTCCCGTCGAGCTTCAGTGAATCGCAATGTGGCCACGCATCGAGCCAGCGGTCGAAGTCGGCGCCATACAGGTCGGCCCACTGGAAATTGTTGGTCGACGTTGCACAGTTGTTGTGTTCGTCCCGATAGGCCGCCATCCCGGTTGCCAGGAGGCGTCCTCCACCGACGACCCAGGCGCGGATCGCGGTTGCGGCCTGCCGAGGAATGCACCGCGCATCCGGGACCACGATCAGGTCGATACCGCGAAAGTTCGCACGCTCGATGTCCTGGTCGTGGAGAACGCGTACCGTAAACCCGAGTGATCTCAAGCTGTCGACGGCACCGTGTGCTTCCCAGGCAGCGATCGGCCCGCCAATGTGAATCGAGGACTCACTGTGGACAACGCCCAGCACGAGTGGCCGAGCAACTGCGCAGCAGGCAGCGGAAATGAAGACCACACCTGCCACCAGGAGGGTAAGCAGAGTGCGAGCACGGGCTGGTCGCATAGATGCCTTCGCCTCCAGAATCAGTGCTTCGGACGACGCAATGCGGTCAATCCGGTGCGCGAGATGCTTCCAGGTCACTGTGTGCGCCCCCCCCGGACGTCCGGATTCGGTAGAATTCGAGGGGGCGACTCGCACTTCAAGAGGGTCTGGAATGGAATCTGTTTCAACATTTGTGCTGGAATTCCTCCTCCGAGAACAGGCAAGAATGCGTGTCCATCGGCATCCGGTGAGCCTCTTGGGCGTGCCCCGCTTTCTGGTGGCTTGCGCGTGAGGGCGAGGGTCATCGTGGCTCAAGCGGTCCACCTCCCGGCAGGAATACCCCTTGCATTCCAAGGTGGCTGAATGCGAAATCATATTTTATGGGGTCGACCGGGTCGAGCCGACGCAACTGGGTTGTGACGTCCTCGGCCATTGTCCAGTTTACCGTGCTGCGCGTGGTCAGGTGCAGTGTTCTCGCCAGTCGCACGACGTGCGCATCGAGCGGAATCAAGAGCTGTGCGGGTGTAAGCGCATTCCACAGACCCAGATCGAGACCGTCCTGTCGACGGACCATCCACCGGAGCCACATATTCAGGCGCTTGCATGCCGACCCTTCCTTGGGGGCGGGGAGGAGAAAGCGAATTCGTCGCCAATGCGCGGGGTCGTGCGTACGGGTCTGTGGCATTTCGCGTCGCAGAACATCGACGAGGTGCTGCAGGCCATCGTGCACACCTGTCGCGGATCCTCGTTGCAGGCCCTCGACGAATACGGCTTCAAGGCTGTCGTACCTGCGGAGCGTCCGGCCCAAGGCCGTGCAGAGCGCGCGAAGTTCAGGTGCTCCAGTGAATCGATGGATGAATCTGTCGAACAGATTGATTTCTTCTGCCTCGAGGTTGCGCAGGAATGCGGCTGGATGAGGGCCGAGCGGGACAAGAGCCGACTCGACCGAGGTCAGCACGCGCCCAACCCGTCCATACGCGAGACACGCCGCGACAAGCCCGGCTACCTCTGCGTCGCGCGGGTCCTGGTAGCACCGCACGAAGTGTAGCGGATCGCGCCGCACATGGGCACAGTAGTCGAATTCGGAGACAAGTGCGTCAAGGTGCCTGCGAAGAGATGGCAGGGCTGCCTGGCTGATTGCATCGCGGGCGCGAACATGTGTTTTCTTGTGCAAACGTTTGTTTGTTTTCGTTGGCATTGCGTCTCAGAGCGGTCCTGACGTTCTTTTCCGGGGTGTCGGTCATCGCCCGGTGACAAGCAGAATACGGGCAACTGCCCGCAACACTTCGTAGTGCGCGGCGACCATGTCTCGATGTGCCTGGTCGAGGGATAACTGTGCGTCAAGCACTTGCAGATTCGTTGCTGCGCCGGCTCCGTACTGACCTCGTGCCATGCGCACCGATTCTCGTGCCTGGGCGATTTCCGCCTGACAGACGGTTACCTGCATGCGTGCGGTCTGCAGAGCGTTCCAGGCGGTGACAGCTTCCTCGTCGATGTTGCGTGCCAGTTGATTGGCTTCGTCTCGGGCTTCCGCGACGCGAGCCTGTTGCTCGTGGATTCTGGCGTGCGTGAGGCCGCCGTCGAAGAGCGGATAGGTGACCTCGATTCCGGCGCTCCAGCCTGGATGTTGCGGAACAGCCTCTCGCGTCTGGTATCCCACGAACTGATAGCTGGCTGTGGCTTGAATCGTTACCGAATTGGCGCGCCGAGTGGCGACCAGTGCAGCCATCGACGCTTTCACCTCGCAGTGTCTGGCCTGCAGGTCCAGCCGTCGCTGCAAAGCCATCTGTCGCACACCAGACAGGGTCGCGCCAGGGTCTGGAAGCAGAAGCGATTTCTCGTCGAACCGCAGATGGAAGCCCGGGTCGCTGCCGATGAGCGAGGCCAGGTGGGCCTGTGCGTCTTGAAGGTGGGTGAGGGAGCGGGTGAGGGCGATGCGTGCGCGCGTGACGGGTGTGCGAGAGAAGACGATGTCGGCCCGCGCCACCGCCCCTGCCTGATACTGAGCCCGTGCCATTCGAAGATGGGCTTTCGCGTTGTCGAGGGCTGATCGCGCAACTTCCAGTCGGGCCGCCGACTCGGCCACTGAGATGCACGCCGCCCGAACGTCATACTGCAATCGATGGACCGCGTCAATCAGCATGGCAAAGGCTCCGCGGGCGCTTGCCACGCGACTCATGACGAGCGCGTGCGTCTGGCCGCCGTCGGAGAGCAACTGGGTGACCTGAAAGCGATCCTCGAACTGGCTGAGCGTGAAGGGTGCGGCCTGGATAAGTGCAGCCTGTCCAAAGATGCTGGTAAAGAACGGGGCACCGAGCGGTTGCTCGAAACGGGTCGCGTCATAGACGAGGGTGACTTTTGGCTGGTAGCCCGAAGTGGTCTCGTAGATACGCGCGATACGAGCCTCAACCACGGCAATGCGCGCGCGAATCGCCGGGCTTCGTGAAATTGCAGCACTGATCGCGTCATCCAGCGTGATGGGTTCACGAAGCGGCCAGTGTAACGGGCGCACTGCGGGCAGCGGCGCCCCTGGAGGACTGTACGGGACCGACGGTACAGCGAGAGGATGGTGGAGAGCATCCTCTCGCGACGTTGCGGATGGCGCTCGGACACGGCGACCGGGTCCACGGCACGTCTCGGAAACCGACGGGGAAGGCGAACCCTGTCTTGCGACAAGACAGGGCCGCGCAAAGCACGGCGCAGCGTCAACTCTCGTTGCAAGAGAGAATCCGCAGCTTCCGCCTATCATCAAAAGAAGCGAAGCGACCCAGGCAGTGGAGCGGTGGCGAAGACCGCTCAGAACTCGTCTCGCAGAAGGTTTATCATCTTGCGTGCGTACTGATCGTTCGCGTCGAGCTGCGTCACCTTCTGGAAGTGGACCAGCGCCTCGTCGAACTCGCCGCGCTTGT
>JAJXVI010000355.1 GCA_021782195.1 bacterium
ATCGGGACCGTCTTGCAGTCGGCTGCGGGTTCAGTCGAGGCCGTTGCGCTTTCGAGCAAGCCGATCGGGGGATTGCGTGCGGTCCGTCATGGCAGGGATGGGGGGACGTGCACGCGGGGAGGTGGATGTTTCCTGGTGAGTGCTCGCGGGATGCGTGCGGGGACCTGCGGGGACGGCCCGGAAGGGAAGTGTGTACTTTCCGAAAGCAGCTCTCGGCGAGTTGTGAGCGGATGCCGCGGCGGCGTAGTAGCACGGGAATGGTCTCCGCGCCGCCAGGGATGCACCCGTCGGCATGATTGTCCCGAATGGATTATGATCTTTGTTTCCCCGAGCCCGATGCAAATTTGCACAGCAATAAGCCTAGATTGCGCGTCGGTCAGCGCAAATCAGTTGTCGGGTGTATTTCGAGTCAGGCGTTCTGCTCCCCCGCGCCCGTGCGCTCCCTGGCGGTGAGCGCGGTCGCAACCGCAAGCAGCGCTTGACCGGAACGGGTGACGCACAACTCCTGGGCGCGGCGCGCGTGCCCCAGAGCAGCAGACCAGTCGCCGTTCGCGAGTGCCGTGCGCGACTGCTCGCGCGACGCGTGCGCCATCGCCGCGAGGCGCATCAGCGGCCCGACGTCGGTGCCACAACGAGAGCACGTCGCCGTGCCGCGGAAGCGCGCGCGACAGACCGGACAGGACGCAACTGCGTACACGAACCCTATCGCCCTTCCACGTAGAAAAGAAGATCCTCGAGAAGCGCGCGCGCATCGGCCAGAGCGTTTGCGTCGCGGGCGTCAATCGCGCCCTGGATGCGCAGGTGTAACGCGAGCGCTTCCTCTCGGTCCTCCGCGTGCATGGAGTCGAGCAGCCCCTTCGAACGCTCCAGCAGCGCAAGCTCCTTGACCCCGAACTCACCTCTTGCGACCGGATTGAGACGCACCTCGTCTGGGCGGACAACCCCACAGTTCCAATCATGGCGCGTGAATTGGGCCCCCCCCGCGCCGGCGTCCGCAGGCCCGGCCTCCTCGTCCTCATTCTCCCACAACTCGTCCTCGTCGGCATCGTCCGACGCCTGACGTCCCAGATCGAGCCACGAAACCTTCCCCGCGAACAGCCGCTCCAACTGGTTGCGCATCAGCTCCGTCTCATCGTTGTCAGGGGTGCGCACCGCGCCGTCGATGCGGATGCGCGCGGAGTGACCTGTCTCCTTCTCGATGGCCGTCACGTGCAGGATGCCATCGAGGTCGAGCGTCATCTTGCAGAGCAGTTCGTTGAGGGTGGGCAGGTCGCGCAGACCTTCCACTTTGAACTCGCCGATGGGAACATTCTCCAGCGCGTCGTCCTTCTCGCCCTGAAAGACGTTGATCTGCACCGTCGTCTGGTGTGGAATGCTTGTTGAGTAGCGTTCCGTGCGCGTCACGGGCAGCGGCGTGTTGCGCGTGATGAGCGGACGATAGCAGTACGGGTAGATTTCCCCGAGCCGCTGGCCGAGATGCGAGATGCCGAACGAGTAGGGAGAGACGTCCACCAGCACGCGGTCTGTCGCGTGCCCCCCCAGGCGCGAAGCCAGCACGCCTGCGCCAAGCGCCACGCAGAGGTCCGGGTGTACGTCCTGCCGAGGACGAATCCGGCACATTTCCTCAAGCATCTGTGCCACCAGCGGCGTGCGCGTGGACCCGCCGACGAGGACCACCTCGTCGAGATCGCTTGCCCGCAGCCGCGCGTCGCTCATCGCCTTCTCGACACTTCCCAGCGTGGAAGAAACCAGTTGACGGATCAAATCTTCGTACGTCTCACGAGAGAGTTCCACGTCAAGGTGCAGCGGCCGCCGGTCCAGCGTCACCAGACTGTCCTCGAGCACGTGCACGTATTGCTCGCTGCTCAGTTTCTTCTTTGCTTCCTCCGCCGCCCACCAGAGGCGATTCATGGTGGCGGCCCCGCCCTGTCGTGGATGCACCCCGTGCCGCCGCTCGAACTCGCGGGCGAAGTGCTCCACCAGCAGGTCGTTGAAGTCGTCTCCGCCCAGCCGATTGTTGCCGTGGCTGGCCAGAACCTCGGTGACCTCGTCTTCCACCGAGACCACCGATACGTCGAACGTGCCCCCGCCCAGATCGTAGACGAGCACTCTCCGTCGCTTGCCGTCTCCAAACCCGTAGGCGAGGCTGGCTGCGGTCGGTTCGTTCAGGATACGCACCACCTCGAGCCCCGCAAGCGTTCCGGCTTCCCGCGTGGCCGTGCGTTGCGCATCGGAAAAATACGCGGGCACGGTAATCACGGCACGCGTCACGGGTTGCGCAAGGTCGTTCCGGGCCCAGTCGACCAGTTCTCGCAGGATCAGCGCCGAAATCTGCGGGGGCGTGAACGCACGGTCCCCGAGGTTGACGGTCTCTGATGATCCCATCTTGCGCTTGATGCTGCGCACGGTTCGTTCGGGATACAGGCGTTGCTGGTTGCGTGCCGCCTCTCCCACGAGCAGTTCTCCACCCGCCGTCAGGCCCACGCACGACGCCAGCATTTTGGAGCCGCGTCCGAGTACCTTCACGCGGTCATCGACCCAGGCTGCGACCTCCGAGTTCGTTGTCCCCAGGTCGATGCCAACAATCACGTCTTCGCTCACGCGCGTCTCTCCTCACCAGATGGATTTCTCGAAACTCTAACCTCGGCCGATCGCCACGTCTCTCCCTGCCAGCGGTAGCCGGTGCGCAGCACTTCCAGCACCGTACCGTCAGCAACCGAACTGTCGTTCGTGACGTCCACGGCCCGCATCACGGTAGCATCGAACGGACGTTCGATGCACGCGATTTCAGAGATGCCAAGCGCGCCCAGGGAGTCGTCAAGACGTGCGAGCGCCATTCGGTATCCTTCTTCAACTGCCTTTCCTACCTCGTCCGACTGCGGTGGAAAAAAACGCTCGATGAAACGACGGGGACGCTCCACGCGTGCCCGTTCCGCTGTCTGCAGTCCGCGGCGCAAACGGTCGCGTGCGTCAAGCAAGGCGTCCAGCGTTGTACGCGTGCCTCGCTGTTCGCCATCCCGACGCGCGTCGGCCACGCGTCGCTCCACCTGGTCCGTGGCAGTGCCCAGGGCACGCGCGTACCCTGCCATCGCTTCGGCATTTGACTCCCTGTCCGACTGCATGCGCGCGTCCCACGGGGCAAACGCGTCGCTCAGTTGACGGAAAGTGTGTCCCTGCACGCGAACCTGTCCGGCGAGGTCGGTCACCGCTGCCCACAACTGATAGAGGTCGACCTGACCTGATTGCTCGTTGAGTACGCCCGGGTCGATTCCCGCGGGGATGGGGTCGTCGCCGAGTGCGTCGTCAAGCAACTCGTGCAGGCGCGTTCGCAGGCTTGCGTGTTCCGGCTGTGTCGACCCTGCGGTCGGAAGGGAAGGGGACGTGACCGACCGGACCGGCGTACCGTCCCCCGTGCCCGTCGCAGACGTAGCGTCCATCAGTTCGTTGTTCCCTTGATGAAGTCGAGCCACGGTTTCGGGCCAACGTGGTGACGCGTGCGAGGTTCCCAGGCGTCGACGAGCGATTCGAGCGGAAGATCGATCCCGGCCTCCAGTACGCGTTGACTGCGCCGGGCAGGATCCGTGAGCATCTGGTATGCGTCGCGGATGCGCTCGAACGCTTCCCCTCCCGTTTCAGGCGGGTGCTCCTTCAACAGGCGCAAGTAGGCTGCTCGTATGACTTCCGGCGCCTCGTTCGACGAGACGCCCAGGACCCTGCAGGCTTCTTCGGTGCTCATTTCGATGCGTTCCTCAAATCCCTGGATTTCTCGGCGTACTTTTCAGCGGTGCGCATTCAGGCGAGACCTCCGCCGTGAAAATACAGTGCGCTCAAGACAGCATCGAGGCAGTCCTCGGTCTGCGACGGTGAAGTCCCCCCGTAGCTTCTTACCTCCATTTTTGCCGACAGATCCGCCATGTAGCGCGGCAGTTCAACGCGTTCGCGTTCTTTCCGCAACACGTCGAAGGCCTGTTTGCTCGACATGTGGCCCCAGGAACCCAGCGTCCTGAATACGGGGTTGCCGTAGCGGGTCACGACATGACGTCGCTGTAGCACGCGGTCGACGAGATGATGATCACCCCGGATGCGCGCCAGTTCCATGGCTGCCTGGAGG
>JAJXVI010000356.1 GCA_021782195.1 bacterium
GAGCCGTCTACCAGTCGCTGACAGCAAGCCTGCAACTGCTTACCAACAAGGGCTACCCGGGCGTCGTACTCTGTTCACCCCAGGCCCGCCCGGTCTTCCGCTACCTGGTGGAACGCGCGGCGCCGATTTCCAATCTTGTTGCTCTTTGATAGATTTCCCTATTCCATTCGTTCACTGTGGTGGGAAGCGTCTCGGTAGGAAATGCGGGGGGCAGGGCCAGCAGCGGCGGGTAGAACAGCCCCCCCTACCCTTCGGCAATGGCCTCAAGCACCCGAGGCTTCACCTGACTGGCAAAACGGTCGAGCGTCTCGAGATCGTACGGTGCGAAGAGCCCGAGGAGTACACCTCGCACGCCAGCGCGGTAGTAGGCCACAATGACGTCGGAAATTTCCTGCGGGGTGCCTGAGAGGGTTCCCACACCGGTCGAGGGAGGTGTCGAGATGCGGTTGGTCCTCGCGATCGCCTCTGCCTGCCGGTCCACCTCAGCCTGAGAATCGCGAATGACAACCCGCAACAGCACCGTGGAAAGAATCTCCGCCGGGTCGCGGCCGACATCAGCACAGTGTCCGCGCAACACCTCGAGCTTGTGGGCAACCTCCTGGGGAGTTCCGAAACCGTTCCACTGGTCGGCATATCGCGCGACCGTACGAAGGGTCTTGCGTTCGCCTCCCCCACCGATCATCAGGGGCAAGCGCGTCTGCAGCGGCTTCGGCTCGCAGTACGCATCCTTGAGTTGATAGTGCTTGCCTTCGAAAGTCGTGACAGACTGATCGAGCAAGGAGCGCAGGACCTGTGCAGCCTCATCCATGCGCGCGAGGCGGTGCCCGGCCGTCTCGAACGGAATCCCGTACTGAACGTGCTCACGCTCGTACCACGCGGCACCCAATCCGACAATGGCACGGCCCGATGTGATATGGTCCAGCGTGGCGGCCATGTTCGCAAGCACCGCGGGGTGGCGATACGTGTTCCCGCTGACCAGAGCCCCAAGCTTTACACGCGAGGTGGTGGCACCCCACGCCGCGAGAACCTGCCATCCCTCCAGGTTGGGACCGGTGGGATCTCCAAAAATCGGCAGAAAGTGATCCCAGGTCCAAAGCGAGTCATAACCCAGTTCCTCGACGCGCAGGCCCGTGCTACGCATCGCATCCCACGTCGTGTACTGTGGAAATACGCTCACTCCGAAATGCATACCATTCAACTTCTGCTACCTCCTTACGATCTGTGCGACATCACGAAAGTACGTCCCGAGACGCGCACATTGACAAAATGGAAAAGTCAGGGCATGGCGGCAACGCTCGCCCTGTAAAGCGCCGTCCGGGTTCAGGTCCCGGAGAGGCGGTCAGCCAGCATCTGGAACGTAAACGGTCGAATCAACGTGGGCACGTCCGGCGGCGCATCTTCCGCGCGGTCCGCAAGGCACAGAAGACGTGCTTGCGGACTCCCCTGGCGCAGAGCCCGCAACACCTCGTCGGTACAGCAACGTGCCTCTACCACCAGCGCGCTGACAGAGGTTCCGTAATCCTGGCAGACGGCAACAGCCCCCTGCTCCGAGGACACCGCGCGCACCTTGTAGCCACATCGTTCAAGGTTCCCCTGCAAAGCCCGTCGCAGGGAGTCGGAGGGTTCGAGCAGCAGAAGCGCGCCGGATCCGGCCCACGTCGCCCTCGGGGGTCCGGAGCACAGTTGCATTCCCTCCCGGGCGATGCTCACGATACCTCGAAGCTTTTCGGCCACATCGTCAGGCTGCGACAACGCCAGGGCCTCCTGGCCGGTTGCAACAATTCGCGCCAGCAACCCGTTCACCGCAGCCATTGGCTCCGGTCGCGGCATCGAGACGCCCGGCGAAGAGGCTGGCGTCTCGTGCGCAGGCGAGGCGGGGGACGAATCGGAAGCCGCCGCGGGGCGTGCAGCGGGGGCGGGACGAGCCGTGGGCGGCTGACCGGCCAGCACGCGTGCCACGCGACGCGCGAGGTCATCCGCAACAATGGGCTTCAGCACGTACATATTGGCGCCCGCGTCCATGCCCTCTCGCATGTCCTGCATTTCACGCAGGGTGGTCATCAAGATGATGGGAACCCCCGACAGTTCCTGGGTCTGTCGTACCAGACGACAGAGTTCGAAACCGTCCATCACGGGCATGTTCACATCAGAAAGTACAACGTCGAACTGAGCCTCGCGCAGACGTGCAAAACCGGCTTGCCCGTCAATGGCCAGCACGACCTCGTAGCCGGCCTTCTCAAGCATCAACTGCAGGTTAAGCGCCTGACTCCGACTATCCTCGACTATCAGGATGCGCGCCACCGAACCCTCCCTACAAGAGCTGCCCGATCGTCTCGAGCAGAATCTGCTGGTCAAACATGCTTTTCACCAGATATGCATTCGCTCCCGCATTCATTCCTTCCGCTTTTTGCTCCTCTGTTGCGCGAGAAGTCACCAGGATGACCGGCAGGTCACGCAAAGACTCGCTTTCGCGAATTCTTCTCACGAGATGAAGGCCGTCCACGCGAGGCATGACCACGTCGGAAACCACAAGATCGAACTGCGCCTCTCCAAGGCGCTCCCATCCGTCCTGACCGTCCACGGCCGTCACGACCTCGTAGCCGGCTGCCTCCAGGAGCGACTTCTCAAGCGTGCGAACCGCCACCGAGTCTTCCACCACAAGCAGCCTCCTCGGACGCGGAGGGTCGGGTGCCACGTACTGACGGCCCGCTCCGTTCCCGTCGCACAGCGTGGCCAGCAGTGCTCCCACGTTGAGAATCAGCACGATACGACCGTCCGGCAACACCGATGCACCGCTGAAGTGCGGAGGATGCCCCACGCGAGGCCCCATGTTCTGCACGGTGACTTCGAGTTCGTGCAACAACTCGTCCACCACGAACAACCCCTGACGAGGGGGCGTACCGAGCAGCAGAGCCGCCACTTCGTCGTGCGCGGAAGCCGTGGGAGGAGTGCCGCTCAGCATGTTCCCGAGCCACGCAAGGGGCAGGGCACGCCCGTCAACATCAAGCACCGTGGGACGCCCAGCAACCAGCCGCACCGACGACATCGACAGGCGCAGAACCCGCTCCACACTCCCACACGCAACCGCGTACGTACACGTCCCCACCCGCACCATCAAGGCCCGCATCGAACTCAGGGCAAGGGGTGACACGAGCACGAAGCGAGTGCCCATCCCCGGCACGAAGTGCACCTCGACGCGGCCGTTGAGCGCCTCCACCTGACTCTTCACGACGTCGAGCCCCACACCTCGACCGGAGAAATCGGTCACGGCCGGTGCCGTCGAAAACCCGGGACGAAAAACGAGCGCGGCGGTCTCGGAATCGTCAAGAGGAACCGCCCATCCGCGCTCGACCGCTCGCCCGCGGATGGCGTCCAGGTTGAGACCGCGGCCATCGTCGGTCACTGAGATCTCGACCTGTCCCCCGCGAATGCGGACCGACACGTCCACGCGCCCGGACGCAGGCTTGCCGGTCGCAAGTCTGTCAGCAGGGGCCTCCAGCCCGTGATCCACGGCATTTCGCACGAGGTGGAGAATCGGGTCGCGCAGGGCCGACAGAATCGACCGATCCAGTTCAACCTCGGCCCCGTCCAGCCGAAACCACACCTCCTTGCCGGTCGCCCGAGCCACGTCGCGCGACGCACGCTCCAGAGTATTGCGAAGCTCCCCAAACGCCTGCAACCTCACACCGGCAATGAGCCTGTTCAAACGCTCAACGATCGAGTTCAGTGCCAGATCATCTGCCTGCAATCGCGTGGAAAGCCCCTCGAGAGCCTGCCGAATCTCGCGCAGTTCCGCGCCGGAGTCTGCGCGCTCGAGGTCGGGTGCAGCGATGGACGGCCAGGAAGAAAGCTCTGCAAGCGCCGCGTCTGGACTCTTCGCAACCGGCTCGGACGCGCGCGCAACGGCGGGCAACGACGTCGCAATCGCACCGACGGAGTCGCCTCGTGACACGACCTTCGGGTGAGCGGATCGTTTGTGCGGAACAACGTGTCCCGCGCGGGACCCACTGCGCGGGCCGTCACTGGAGTGCCCACTGGAAAGCGCACATTTCGTGAGGGATGTCCCGAAGGCACGCTCCATCTGAAAGCGCGCGACGCGCTCGC
>JAJXVI010000357.1 GCA_021782195.1 bacterium
ACGTGACCATCTCGTCACGCGGCAACGCCGAAACATCAACTCCACGCCCGAAAGCAGTCGCCTCCAGCCAGCCGAAACGCTCCACAAACTTCCCGCTCGAGCGTCTCAGGCAGTCTTCCGAGCCGATTCCCATCATTCGACAGAGATTGGCGCAGGAAAGCAAGAGGTCACCCATCTCTTCACGCACCAGGTCCGACTTTCCGCTGCGCCAGGCCGCAACGGCCTCGGCACTCTCTTCCGCCACCTTGGCGAGCGCATCCTCCACCGAATCCCACTCGAATCCGACCTCGGCCGCGCGCCCACACACCCGCTCCGCCATGAGCAAGGCAGGCAAGCCCCGTGGAATGCCTTCCATCAGGGAAGCCCGCTGCTTTTCCTGGCGTTTGATCTCTTCCCAGTTGCGACGAACGTCGGCCGGCGTCTCGGCCGTGACATCACCAAAGACGTGGGGGTGACGACGAATCATCTTCGCCACGATCCCCTCGACGACATCGTCGATCGTAAAGCCACCGGACTCGCGCGCCAACTGAGCGTGGAAAACGACCTGCAGAAGCAGATCGCCCAGTTCCTCGCTCAGGGCAGAGGCAGACGCACCCTCTTCGATAGTCTCCAGAACCTCGTAGGCTTCTTCCACAAGGTAAGGGGTCAGCGACTGATGGGTCTGCTGGCGATCCCAGGGGCAGTTCTCCCGCAGGATGGCCATCAACGACACCAGCCGCTCGAACGGTGTTGCCCCCGCCAGGGGAAGGTGATCGCTCACTGTGCCGACGGTGACGCGGCGGCAGCGGGCGACCCCTGAAGCGCGGGAGGCGAAGACGCCGCGGTCGACGGAACCGAAGGCACGGCCGGAATCACGGGCGACGACGAACTCGCCGGCGCCGGACTCTCCGCCGCGGTCGGCTGGTTGAAGCCCGAGTGATCAAAGATCGTCTTGATATCCGCCTTCACACGAAGCCGCTGCATGTATTCACCCTGACGCATCGACACCAGGCGGTCCTCGATGTCAGACTTCAGCTGATCGTAGGTCTCCTTGCGCCCGACTACCTTGAGGATGACCCACCCGTTACGGGTCTGGATCGGCCCCACGATGTCATTGATCTTGCAGGTAAAGGCAACTTTGGCCAGTGCCGGGTCAAGTGGTGCGTCGCGCGGCACCCAGCCGAGATCTACACCGTTGCTCTTGCTGCTCTCGTCCTTGGAGTTCTCGCGAGCAATCTGTGCGAAGTCCTTGCCCGCCTTCAACTGCGCGACAATCTTGTCGGCGTCGTCCTTCTTGTCAACCAGGATGTCACAGATGTGGGCCTGCACAAGCTGCTGCCGGTACTGGTCGTACATGCGCAGCTTGACCTCTTCGGGAATCTCCCTCAGGATCAGTTGCTTGAGCTGCATCTGACGGCGCAGGTACGACTCGACATCAGCGTCAGTCATGTTCCGCGTCTTCAACAGTGCCGCGTACTGAGGAGTCTTCTTGAGCTCAGCAAGGTGAGCCTGAAGCGCAGTTTCGTTGATGGTGACCTTGTCCCGCTTCGCTTCCTGCGAAATCAAGCGATCATCCACCAGGCTGCTGAGAACCTGCTGGCCGAACAGACGGTTGAGTTCCTTGTTGAGCTGGGCCTGCGTGATGGGCTCGCCGTTCACGGTTGCCACGACCGAGCTCGAAGGGGTGGCCTGCGGGCCGCTGGTTGCACTCTTCGAGCCGCAACCGCCCAACAGCGTCGACGCAATAAAGAGCCCGGCTACACCGGTGATCTGCGCCTGACGCAGAAATTTGCTTGTCATTTGGGGGAAACTCTCCTTAAACGCACCGCTTGAGCACCGAGCACCATGTCCCGGCGGCGCAGCCGAAGAAGTCGCGCCAGCCGGCATATGGGAAAGAGGTACGGCCGTTCCACTAGATATGGCACGTTGCGGGTCACCCGCAATCCTGTCACGAGGGTCTTCGGCATGGTCCCTGACACCACGCAGCATCACCAGGAGAAAAGTCCGGTTGCCATCCCGGTCCGGACCGGCAGGCCTGAAATGTGTACGCGCAGACGTAGGCCGCGTGCCGCACCGTGGTTCGACGCATTCACGGATCTCTTCCTTCCCCGCCATGCATCTCGTCCTCTTCTGCCAGGCGAGAAGCCAGGGCGAAACCGTTTCCACAATGACACCCACGGAGCAAGAAAGGTTCCCTCCGTCAGAGGGGAAGGAACTCGCGAGTCAGATCCCGTTCCCGACCGAGTATACAGGAAACGCACGGAACCCGCGCGAATCTTGAGCGGGTTGTGACACCGTTCCGCGAAGCGTTCCTGGAGTCTTCAACCGACCACCCCAGGGGACGACTGTACATCGAGGAGATTCTCCCCTGAACGACCTCAAGCCCGGCCTGCGACGCCTCGACCGGTATATCGAGCGACTGGTCGCCTATGGCCTGTCGCAACGTCAGGTTCCAGGCGCCGTGCTTTTGATCGTCGCGATGCTTGCAGGCGCGATGCTCGTCCACCGTCTGGAAACATTCGGTGCCGACGTCGACCTGTTTTTCTTTCCCGTGATCGCGGCGTGCATCTTCTTCAGGTCCCGCGGACTGTGGCTGATTCCGCTGTGCCTCATTCTCAACGACGTGAGTTTCGGGGCCATGCGTCCGACCGCTTTTTCAGAGTTCGCCTTTCAGAACAGCATTCACCTCATCAAGTGGCTCTCCCTCGGACTCTTTACCGTCGTCACCCTTTCAAGGTACAGCGAAACACGCCGCCATCAGATGCTGATTCAGAAGGACGTTGCACTGGCTCGTACCCTGCAGCGCGCACTGATGCCCCATCACTTCGAATCGCCGTCGGTGCGTGTCGACGCGCGAATCCACCAGACCTGGCAGATCGGTGGCGATCTGTACTATTTCCGTCCTTTCAAGGAAAAATACGTCGTACTCACCCTGGGTGACATCATGGGCAAAGGCATCCCGGCCTCCATGGTGATGGCGATCGTGATGGGATTCTTCTACGAGTGGGGCAAGCAAAGTTTCTCCCCCGCGTGGATTCTCGAGCGATTGAACGAGCGCCTGACCTCGCTCTGGGCCAACGACGACGCGTGGTTCGTCACGCTCTTCTATGCCATCTATGACGAAGAGACGCACGAACTGGTCTTCTCAAGTGGCGGACACCAGGCCGCCCTGCTCCTACCGGCCGACCCGGAGAGCTCCATCCTTCCGCTCAAGACCGAGGGCCTGCCTGTAGGAATCTTTCCCGAGTCAATCTGGGAAGAAAAGCGCGTCACGCTCGAACCCGGTGATCGCGTCGTCGTCTTCACCGATGGCGTCAACGAAGCACGCAACGGCGAAGGCGAGATCTTCACAATGGACCGCCTCGAGGATCTCCTCAGAAGTTGCCGCACCATGACGCCGAACGACATCGTAAGAACGGTCGTTGCACGGGTGCGCGAATGGGCCAACGGAGAGTTGAGCGACGACCTTGCAATCCTCGTGATGGAAGTCAAACAGTAGACTCCCGGGCCCGAGTCTTTTTATGCGATCTGCAGGTCGCCCACTGCGCATCGCACCGCCCCCCACAGGCGCGTGCAGGAACGCGCGGACGGCATCGCGACCACCTCAAACCCGTGCCGCTGATAGATCCCTTGAGCGAACTCGTCCATCGACGGCAGTTCGTACACCGGCATGTAGACGCGGCGCACCTCCTGGCCATCCCCGGCGGCGTATCGCTCCATCAGCACGTTGTTGTATGTAAGATAGGGGGTCACTAGACCCACTCCGCGAAGGTTGGGAAGCCGTACCACCCGATAACCTCGCGCCGAAAGATTCTGGGCCACGCGGTCATATCGCTCGGCAAGACTGGCCGCGCGCGTGGCCTCAATCATCTGGTCGCACTCAGGCCGACGCAGCCCCCGCGCCAGTTGCACCCCCAGCTCCGCGTCGGCAACGGCCACGGTATCGTCGTCAAGCAGGGTGACACCGAGATCAAGATGAAAGTCGCCCTGGGGTTCCACCATCACTGCCGGCCGTCCCAGCGTGCCCTCGAACAGTTCAAGAACCTTCTCGCGAGAAGCGCGCAACAGCTGCACATTGCGTTCCACTGTGTCCGCGCCCACCAGCACGGCCCGCTGGCTCGCA
>JAJXVI010000358.1 GCA_021782195.1 bacterium
GCCTAGGGAGCGTCCCACGCCTCGCCCCAGTCGAGGTAGTGCAGGCGCGTCATCGAAGCCTCCGGCGCCACCGTCCGCAAAAAGCGCAACTGCCCGCGCAGCGTGTGGCGACGCAGATCGCTTGCGACATAACGGTTCCAGTGGCACTGCAGGTCGATCGGGGACGGCCCCGCACCTCCCGCGCGCGCATCCGCACCGGGGGACGTCCCCGCAGTCCGCGCGCGTGCCCAGCGCCGCCCGACGTTCCCGTCCGCGATCGCGAACACCGTGGGACGCAGCCCAGCCTCGCGATCGAGCGCCAGTACCCGTTCCAGCGACGCGCGTCCGCAACCCTCGTCGTCGTGGGTTGCCACGTACCCGGCGGGAGCCCCGTCCGGAATCGGCCACCAGCGCGGCAGGCGCACCGCGTCCGCGGCGGCTCCCAGCAGCGCGCGCACCACCAGGTCGGCAAACGGCGTCGGATTTCGGAGCATCGAGGGAAACCCCACCAGGTCATCGGCTTCCACCACCAGAGGCACCGCCCCCGCCCGCTCGCGCACCGCAAAGTGCACGCCCGGCACGCCCTGGCGCCACGCCGTGAGCATCGCCCCGAAGTCGCACCCCAGTCCGAGCACCGCCCCCCTCCCAACGGTCACCAGCGCAGCGGCCGGCGCGCCGTCGAGCCACAGCAACGTGCGCGCCCCGCCGGGGAGCGACAGCGCAAACCGCACGGTACGCACGGGCGCGCCTTTCATGCGCAACGCGACTGTCGGCGGCAGGTTCGCCACGGAAGTCACGTGAGAAGCCGGCCGCGCGCTCGACGCCGCGCTCATCCCGCCCAGCGCCAGCAGCGGGGAAGGCCCCTCCACCACCAGCACCCCGCCGTGACGCACCCACGTCTCCAGCGCTGCGTGTGGCAGATGCCGACCGCAGAGGGCGCGTGGCAGAACGACCAGGCGGCATCCCTGCAACGCGTCGGGCACATTCTCCGGCGCGACAACGGCGCAGCCGCCCCCCCATGCCTCGAGGGTGACGCACCAGGCCCACGCCCAGTCGGTTTCATCGAAGCTGGCCGGGTCATCCGGCAGCGAGGGGTCGTCGATCACCACCGCCAGATCGGCCGGCCGCGTGCGCAGGAACGCCGTCCCCGAGAGCCGGGGTTCTGTGAGCTCGGGCAGAGCGCGCGAAAGCAGTGCGCACGCGTAGCGACGCACGCCGGCCCGCAACAGCAGCAACAGTGGGGAAGCCAGCGCCACGCCCCAGAGCACGCGCCGGCGATGCATGACCGGTGGATTCCGCAAAACGCTGGCACGGGCAATCAGCGCCACGCGCCAGCGCCGCCGACGGCGACCCACGACGGCGGCGCGGACCCGCGCCACGCGCCGCCACATCGGGGCCCGGCGCGGCCTCACGCGCACCCGTCACCCACGACAACGCCGCCGGCACGCGCGAGCGATGTGTCGCAAGCCGCCAGGAGGCGCGTCACGGAAAGCGCGAGTGCCGTTCCAAATCGGTCACGCGGGCCGCTGTGCAGGCCGTCGATGAAATACGTGAGCATGGCCTCCATGGGCGTGACCGGCGGCACCTCAAGCACGTGCTCCGCAACGTTGCGTGGCAGGCCGCCCGTGTTCCGCGCGTCAAAAGCAATGGACGCGGTGGTCAGCGTGGGCTCGGAAACGTCGTTCCAGATCCACACGCGACTGTCGGTGTAGACCACGAGAAGGCGCCTGCGATGGGGGGTGAGACGTCCTCCGTGAACAAGCGCCTCGCGCCCCGCGCCAAAGTCGAGCGCGACCGCGAACTGCTCGGGATGTTTGCTCGGAACACCGCATGCTGTGACCGAAAGCGGTTCTCCTCCCATCAGTTCGAGAAGCAGGCTGAAGTCGTGCGGGGCGCGGTCCCATAGCGACGAGGTCTCGGCGCGAAACGGCCCGAGCGAGGCCCCTTCGGAGAGGACGTAGCGGACCGGCTCGCCGTGCTCCTCCACCGCGCGACACAGAACCTGCCACGCGGACGCAAAAAGGTGGACGTGATTGACCACCACCGGCAGCCCTGATTCAGTCACTTCCCGGTGCAACGCCGCCGCGGTCGGCAGATCAAGACACAGCGGTTTCTCGATCACGCACGGCTTGCCCGCGCGCAGACAGGCACGCAGCATCTCGGGGTGGAAGCGGTCCGGGGCGGCGATGACCACCGCGTCGCACGGCCCCTCGACGAGCGCACGCCAGTCGTCGTGCACCCGCAGATGGGGCGGCAACCGCAGGTCGTCGGCAACCTCGCGCGCCGCGATGTCAATCAGGCGCGCGCGACCGACCATTTTTTCGAGCGTGCGGACGTACACCCCCCCCCAGCTCCCGGCACCAATCAGGCCGAACGTCGTGACGGGATGCGGAAAAGCACGGTAGAGTGCGGAAGATGCAGCAGAGGATGGCATGGGATCTTGCGGCTTCGTAGCGCGACGCCTCGCCTCCTCCTCAGGCAAGCGCGGCACGTGGCACCCGCTCAGGAGATGAGGCCCGGATCGCGGGCCCCTCGGTCAAGCTCGACGTTCGCTCCCTCGAAAGCGCGCATGCAGGTAAAGTAGACCAGGAAGGAGAGGAAGAACCCGACAAGCCACGCAAAGTCGTACACTGAAGCCGCCAGACTCTCCAGCGCGCCACTCGGGGTGTGACCCGTGGCGGCCATGATGAACCCGGGCAGGTTTGGAACCACGCCGACGACGAGCGCCAGCACGGCCCACCAGTTGATGCCGCCTCGATAGCGATAGCGTCCGTCGCTGCGATAGAGGTCGTCGACGTGAAGGTGTGTCCGTCGCAAGACCCAGTAGTCGCAGATCATGATGCCGGCAATCGGTCCCAGCAAGGCGGAGTAGCCCACCAGCCAGGTGAAGATGTAGTTCTGCGTGCTGGCGATGATTCGACCGGGAAGAATCAGGGCACCGATCACGGCGGTGATCGTGCCGCCGATGCCAAATGTGATTCGACCGGGCCACATGTTTGCAAAGTCAAAGGCCGGCGAAACGACGTTGGCCGCAACGTTGACCGAAAGCGTCGCCACGCCGATGCTGACCAGCGAGATGAACACCACGACGGGGCTTGCAAACTCCGGTCTGGAAAGCAGTGCAACCGGATCCCCGATTGCCGTGCCGTACACCACCACGGTGGCACTCGTCACGATGACGCCAATGGCGGAGAAAAGGGTCATCGTGGTCGGAAGGCCCAGCGCCTGTCCCCACATCTGCGACTTCTGGCTGCGTGAATAGCGGGTGAAGTCGGGCATGTTCAGCGACAAGGTGGCCCAGAAGCCGATCTGGGAGGTCAGGAAGATGGGCAGGTTCTTGAGAAAGTCGAGCGGGTTCTCGAATTTTCCCGGGCGCGCCAGAACGTCGGCAAGTCCGTGCGCCTTACCAACCATGTAGACCAGCAGCAGGATGGCCACCACAAGCACCATGGGGGCCGCCCATCCCTCGAACCACTTCACGGCGTCCATGCCACGCCAGATGATCCAGAGCGTGAGCCCCCAGAACACGAAGAAGCAGATCTGGTCGTTGAACGGAACCTGGCGCCAGGCCGGGTGCAGCAGGCAGAGGAACGAGTTGAGCGCTGCCCCTCCGATCCACGTCTGGATACCAAACCATCCACACGCCACCAGGGCCCGCAGGAGCGCCGGGAGGTTGGCGCCCTTCACGCCGAACGAGGAGCGACACAGCACCGGGAACGGGAGACCGTATTTCGTGCCCCCGTGCGAGTTGAGGAGCATGGGAACAAGCACAATGAGGTTTCCGAGCAGAATGGTGATGAGCGCCTGCTTCCAGTTCATGCCCTGCGCCACCAGGCCAGACGCCAGCATGTACGTCGGGATGCAGTGCGCCATGCCGATCCAGAGCGCGGTGTAGTTGTAGAGTCCCCAGGTTCTGGCCGACGCTGCGGTCGGCGCAAGATCGTCGTTGTAGAGGTTCGGGTCGAACCCCTTCTCCCTGGCCGCGCCTGCGCCAGTCGCTGACCTCTCGGCGCCGGAGATCGGCCCCGGCCCTTCCGCGATCCCGTAGTCGGTCATCGTCGCGTCGCCCTCCCGTATCATTCCTCGACCACTCGGGAGAGTTCCAGGCACGCGGAGATCGGA
>JAJXVI010000359.1 GCA_021782195.1 bacterium
ACACGAACACGCCGTTCTGGGCGAGAATCTTGTCGGCTTCAGGCGTCGTCGGGCCGTTGGCAAGCTCGAGCGAGAACTTCGCCTTGATGCGTGCGGCATTCGCGGCGGTGATCTGGTTCTCGAGGGCGCTTGGAACAAGCACGGTCACGTCAAGCTCAAGCAGCGCTTCGTTGCTGATGCTCTCTGCGCCGGGGAACCCGACCACACTGCCTGTACGCTCCTTGTGGGCGCGCACAGCCTTCCAGTCAAGGCCCTCACGGTTCAGGATACCACCGCGGGAGTCGCTCACCGCAATGATCTTCAGACCGAGAATTTCCTTGCCGAGCTGGTGGGCAAACTGCCCTGCGTTACCGTAGCCCTGGATGGCACAGGTCGCACCGTTGAGCTCAACGCCACGAACCTTTGCCGCCTCGCGCAGCACATAGACGCCACCGCGCGCCGTCGCGTCGCCACGACCCTGGCTTCCACCGAGCGCAAGAGGCTTGCCGGTGATGACGCCAGGATGGGCTTCGCCGATGAGCTTCTCGTACTCATCCATCATCCAGGCCATGATCTGCGGAGTTGTGTACACGTCGGGAGCGGGCACGTCCTTGGTGACGCCGAGGATACGGCCCACCTTGTCGATGTATGCGCGAGCGAGACGCTCCTTCTCACCCTCGGAGAGCTCCTTCGGGTTTACAGTCACGCCACCCTTGCCGCCGCCCAGCGGGATGTCGACCACTGCGGTCTTCCAGGTCATCCACGCAGACAGTGCGCGTACGGTGTCGATAGTCTCGTCGGGATGCCAGCGGAGGCCTCCCTTCGTCGGTCCACGAGAAGAGTTGTACTGTACGCGATAGCCGCGGAAGATGCGGGTGGTGCCATCGTCCATCTTGACAGGGATGGTGACAACGACTTCTCGCATCGGCCAGCGGAGCAATTCACGCGTAGCAGAATCGAGCCCAAGGAGTTCGGCGCAGTCGTCGAGCTGCTGCTGGGCAATCTCAAACGGATTCATGGTGCGGTCCTGAGTTGCAACGGTCATGGTTGCAGACCTCCTGTAGAGGGTCAACTGACCCCGTTCGCATTTGCGCTGGAGTTCCGGGCAAACGATCCGGTAAAGCTCAACACGCTCCTCACATGACTGTCAGGAGCGCTCTCTCATTGAAAGACCCGATCGTCGTCCGGGTGGAAAGCCGTGGTCGGTGAAGACGTTCACGGCTTCGTGGGCGGGGATTCTTGCTCTCAACCAACAAATTCCTTCCAGCTTTCAGGAGTTTCTCGAGGTTTCTTGTAGTCGATGAAACACAGTCCACGCTCCAGTTTCCCGTTGAGCAGAACGCGCAAGGGAAGATCCGGGGTGAACTCGATGACGCGCACCACCTCGCCGAAATGCTCCGCCGCTTCGGGTTCGACGAACTTCCCGAGGCAGTTGGGCGACTTCACGAGCAGGTCCTCGTTGAAGATCACGTCACGCTCACCGGGATAGATCGGGATGCAGAAGATGCCACTCTCGACCAGGTCTTGAAAGAAGTGCGTGCCGAACGAAAGTTCCGGAACCGCACCGTTCACGCTCCGGGCAATCTCCCCGAGCAGCTTGAAGTTGTTGATCTCCCAGTACTTGACCGGCACTCCCAGGCGCAGGTTGCTGCTCCCCCAACGACCGGGGCCCAGGAGAATCGCCGGGCGCTGTTCAAGCTGATTGTTCACGCGACCGATGATGCGTGCCACCTCGTACCGATCGTGATCATTGGCGATGCTGCCATACGCGTCCGAGACGTACACGACGTACTGCACGTCGTCGACGCGCGCACTCGGCACGTCACGGGCCACCGTGAACAGCACGTTCTCGGTCGGGGGCTCCGGAAGATTCGGCGCGTCCTGAGCGACACGCAGGCTCTGGGGACGACACTGCAACAGCGTGATTGCAAAATCGCCGTTGGGCTTGAGCTCGGCCGCCATCTCGAGATCCAGTTCAATCTGATAGCATCGCCGAATCTTCTCCACCGCTGCGCGCAGCACCCGAGCAAACTGCGTCTTCTTGAGCAGCCGCTCGAACGTGACAACCGAGTTCTCAGCGTCAAGATCGATGGAGGTGAACGCTTCCAGGAGGTCGCCGTCCTTGCGCCGCGACATGATGTGAACGTGCTCCGGGGCCACGCCCTGCGAGAGAAGTTCGGAAACGGGGATGGTGACGAGCTCGTTTCGCTCGATGTCGATGGCATCGACGTAACGTTGCGAGTATTTTTCGGTGTAAGCCTGGTCCTCGGGGCGAAGCGTCGGCTGTCCCAGCGCCACAATGCGCGGATAGTCCTCCCCCACCCGCTCGACCGCCCGCGTCCCAAGACCGTGCACGAGACGCAGCATGCCGTCCTGCTTGCGGATGCGACGCGTCCAGCAATAGGGATTCTCGCTGAACACCACGCCCGCCAGGTCAGGCATGTAGTAGCGACCAAAACGCCGGCCCTCGACCTGTTGAATCAGGATGGCCATCGACTCGTAGCGATAGATGATCTCGTTTCGCTTGCGATAGGCCAGTGCGTTGGGGTGAAACACCCCGGCGTACACTTTGCGAATGGCCAGACCCAGTTCGTAGAGATTCTGCTCGGGAGTGCCCTGGTTGGGCAGGAAGTAGGAGTCGTACTTGCCCGCAAAGCTCAGCCCGAAGTTGTCCTCGAGCAGACTCGACGAACGGACGATGAGAGGGACGCCCGCCATCGACGCGAAGGTCTGGCGCAGCTGCTCCCAGATGGCCAGGGGAAAGTGCCCTTCCACAATCTGGCGATGGATCTCGGGATATTCCCGGTCAATGGTCGCCATGTCCTTGAACTTCTGCGTGCGGCGAGACAGCACACCGTTGTAGTCAAGAAAGGCGTGAAAGACATTGTCACCGATGTACCACGATTCGGGAATCTTAAAGTAACGGGAAAAGTCGTACGGGTCACCCTCTTGAGGCGTCACCAGCATGCGATAGGCAAGAAGCATGCCGGCGCTCTTGCCCCCGACCTTGCCGCCTCCGATGATGCGGTCGTAGATCCGGTGCAGGTCGGCTATCTCGAGGTACTTGTGCGCGACCCTCAGAAATTCCGGCTGGCCTGAAACCAGCCGTTCCAGCAGTACGATACGCAGTTCCTGGGCCTCATCCCAGGCCCGCTGCTTGCCCTCGGAAGAAAGCCTGTCGTAGGCATACATCCGCTTGACAAGAAATTCGATGTCGGCGGCCTCGACGTTTACGGCAAAGCCGAGCACCTCGTCAAACCGCAGGTCGAACGCCGCTTCCAGTTCCGACGCGTTCTCCGCAACCATGTATTTCAGATAGTCAAGCGAATAGTTGGCGCCAAAATACAGGTCGGTCAGTTGCTTTTTTGCCTCTCCCAAACGCATGTCCCATACGGCGGACGACTCGTCGAGCACGCCCTCACGACGCTGGAACTCGATGGCCTTCTTGCGCGTAAGCTCCTTGAGCCGCGTCTCGGTGACAATCCTGTCGCGCTTGAGTACCTCCCTCATGCGTCGTCGCATGAAGTCCTGCGCCTGCTGGGGCAGATCATTGAGAAAGCGGAAAATCTCGAACGACCGAGCAAACTCGAACCCGGGCCTGACCATGCCTTCACTCCCGTCGCGATTCCCTGAAAAGAATCTCACAGGCGCGCCCTTCTGCACCGGACGGCAGGTTTCCCGCCCCCCCGCCGCACAGGCGGGAAGGAAGAAGCGCCGGGCGAGAATGGGGATCGCAAATTGCGGGGGGACGGGAAAGGTCCGACCCGGGCGAGCAGGGACCGCCCGACAATGCTCGCGCGAAAAGCGGGGGGACGGGAAAGGTCCGACACCGGCCCTTTCCTCGAAGCCTCAGGCAGGAAGAACGCTCACGGCTTCTTGGCTGCGACCCTGGCGCTCCACACGCGTCCCTCGAGACCGCGCGCCAGGGAAGCGACGTCGATTCCGGGCATCCAGGACGCAGCTCCGCCACAACAGCTCGTCTGCTCGGCGGGTTGCGCCTTCTCAAGAGGCAGTTCCGAACACGCAAACGCTTCCAGCTGATCGGCGCTGTACATGATACGCTCGCGAACTTCTACGTCCACCAGACCGGCGTCGCGCAGACCCTGCAGATACTGCTC
>JAJXVI010000360.1 GCA_021782195.1 bacterium
CAAAACGCCAAAGCCAAGATCCCGATCGCCCTCGGCAAGGACGTCTACGGCAAGACGATCATCGGCGACCTTGCCGCCATGCCGCACGGGCTGGTGGCTGGCACCACGGGTTCTGGCAAGACCGTTTTCTTGAGCGGATATCTCGCCATGCTGGCGGCCTCCTTCCATCCCCACGAGATGACGTTTGTGGCGGTGGATTACAAAGGAGGCGACCTGTTCCGCGGCCTGGAGGAACTTCCCCATCTGGTCGGAACCCTGACCAACCTGGAGAAGAGCGAGCTGAGACGTTGCCTGGTTGCCCTGAACGCGGAGAACCAGCGACGCATGAGAGTCATGTCGGAGGCCACCGCAACCCTCGGGGTCAACGTGAGCAACATCGACGAGTACCAGGGGCACTATCGCGCGGGCCGCCTCAAGGAACCGCTCGCCAAGCTCCTCATCGCCGTGGACGAGTTTGCGGAACTGGCCAAGAACGACCCGGACTTCATGACCCAGCTCGTCGGTACCGCGCGCATCGGACGCAGCCTCGGCGTCCATCTGCTGCTCGCCACACAGCAACCGTCCGGCATCATCAGCGACCAGATGGAGAGCAACACCCGCTTCAGGATGGCCTTCAAGTTCAACAAGGACGAGGACAGCAAGGCCGTCATCAAACGCCCGGACGCCGCGCGCATCCGCCTGAAAGGACGCGGCTACCTGCTCGTGGGGGAGGGTGAGGTCTTCGAACTGTTCCAGGGTGCGTACGGAGGAGCGCCATACATCGAGTCGGCCACGCAGGTCGACGAGGTGGTCCACCTTTCCGAAGTCACCCTCGACGGCACGCGCCGAGCGCTGGGAAAGCAGTCGGCACGATCCACTGCAGCTTCCAGCAGCCAGGTGACGCAGATTCAGGCACTGGCGCACCACATCGCGCAGGTGGCCGAGCGCGCGAACATTCCACGTCTGCCCGGGCCCTGGCTGCCCCCGCTCGACAGCTACCTTCCGCTTGACACGATACGTCCGGTGGAGGGCTGGAACGGAGTTGTCTGGGAGCCGGTCAAGCACTGGCTGTGTCCGGTGGTTGGGGAAATCGACGAGCCCGCCCGATCGTTCAAAGGCCCGCTCCGCCTTGACTTCCCCCGCGATGGCAACCTGATCGTGTACGGCAAGCCGCAATCCGGCACGACCACGTTGCTGCACACGCTCGCAGTTTCGCTGGCCCTGTCGTACTCTCCTCAGGACGTGGAGTTCTATCTGCTTGACTGTGGCACGGGCGTGCTGGGGCAGCTTCGCGGCCTCCCCCACGTGGGCGATCTCGTGACGGGCGACGAGAGTGACCGCGTCACCCGCCTCCTGCGCATGCTGGGCAGCCTCGCACGTGCTCGAAAGGAGCGCTTCGGAGGCGTGTCGTTGCAGGCGCACCGCGAAGCCACCGGCGAACGGATTCCCGCCGTCTTCCTGTTGCTTGACAACTACGCGAAGTTCAAGTCGACGTATCCTGAACTGCTCGACGACCTCGCTCAGATCGCGCAAGAAGCCACGCTCGGGCTCTACTGCGTGGTCACGGCGGTCACCCCTTCGTCGGTGGCGCAGAAGATCACGTCGGCGCTGCCAAACGCCCTGAGCCTGCAGCTCACGGAACGATCAGAGTACGCCCTTGCGGTGGGGCGAACAGAGGGGCTCGAGCCAGGACCGTATCCAGGCCGAGGTCTTGTCAGGCGCAAGCCGCCGCTGGAATTCCAGACCGCCCAGCCGGTCCCGGGGAAGACCGAGTCGGAGCGGACCGGCAATCTCGTAAGGCTGATGGAGGAGATGCGCGACGGCTGGGGTGGCGCACTGCCACGGCCCGTTCCCATGGTGCCGGACGTCGTGGAACTGCCGAGCATGCTCGACGTGGTCACTGATTCGCCGTACAGCGTGGCATTCAGCCTGGATACGCACGCGGTCACGCCGCTGTGCGTCAATCTCGGCGACGGTCCTCATTTCGTGATCACCGGGCGCCCCCAGAGCGGCAAGACGACGCTTCTCCGAAGCTGGCTGCTGGCACTGGCCTGGCGCCTCTCCCCCGCGGAGCTTCGCCTCGTGCTCGTGGACGTGCGCGACGGGTACCTCATGCCGCTCCAGAAACTGCCGCACACGGTCAAGGTGGTCGAGGAGGAGTCGGCACTGGGGCCGGCCTTGAAGGAGATTGAAGAGGAACAGCAGACGCGCCGACAGGCACTGAAGGAAGCCCGAAGGGCCTCGGGCGGATCGCTCGATGAGCAGGCATTTCTCTCGGGCTATCCGGCAACGGTACTGGCAATCGAAGACTTCGAGGCGGTCTCCGCCGCGACCGCCGCGCCCGTGAAGGAAACCCTGAACCGTCTCTTGAAGGCGGCGCGAGGTATCGGTTTCCATGTGCTGATCACGGGAGGAACCACCGAGTTCGGCGGGTTCGATGCGTTGAACAAGACCATCGTCGCAGGGAAAGGTGGGGTCCTGCTTGGCTGTCGTGAGGACAACTCGGTGCTGGGCGGCCCCCGCATTCCCAACGACGGCAATGAACTGCGCCCCGGAGACGGATACCTCGTGATGAGAGGACAGTTGCGAGCCTCGATCCGGGGCGCTCACATCGATTCTCGCAACGTGCCGGCTTACGTCGCACAGGTCGGAGAACGCGTGCGGCTGCGGGAACCCATGACCTCAAGCCGCAAAACCGACGGCGAACCGAAGGAGCAGGATGGCGTCGATCATTGTGAGCGTCAGACGGTTTGATGAAAACCTCGTCCGCGACCTGGAAGTGCCGCTGGATGTGCGCGCCGTCTCACTGGTCGGACTGATCTGCGAGGGCCTCGAATGGGACGTTGCGGCGATCGCGCGCAACGCTGGCGGCGTGGAGTTGCGTGCACTCGCACCAAACGGAGCCAGTTTCGTCGTGCCGCCGAACCAGACGCTGGGAGAGAATTCAATCAGCAACGGTGACTTCCTGATCGTGGAACCCGCGGGACAGCGAACCGTGCCAACCTGGAACACGCCGCGTCCGCAAGGAGGGGCGGGAACCAGTCCCCCATCCCCGTCCCCGGGCGGTGGCTACCGGATGCCCGGAGCATCCGGGGGGGCGGGAAGCGCCGGGCCCTTCCCCGCGGGAGCCGTCCCCGCGTCGTCCGCGCAAGACGCAACGGCGGGGGCCGACGAGAAAGGCGGAAACGGTGGCGGTTGGACGTTCAAGCGAATGGATTGACGAAGCGTCACTCGGAAAAGAATCGTGAGGTGTCAGGCTGTGAGAAACGAACGGGTCGGTAGCGAAATCAGAAATCCACGAGCCTCTTCTGGCGAGGTCCGGGCGGTCAGGAACCCGTACAACTTCCCCCGGAGACGTGTCGTGGAGAAGGCGGTCCTCGTTCTGGTCGCGCTCCTGTCGCTCGCAACGGGCCTGCAGGCCGCCCCCCGGGATCCATCTGGCCTGGCGATCATCCTGGTCGGGCGAGGCGCGCGCGACACGCCCATGGAAACGGCCGTTCTCAACGGCATCAAGAGGCGCATGGCCTCCGTCGGGTATCACCAGAAGGTCGCGTATTACACGATGCACGAGGTCCCGCAGCGAAACCTGCTCAAAAGCCTCGGCATCGCTCCAGCCTCGCTTCCCCTGGTGGGCGTGTTCAAATTGCTTCACGGCGTACCGATAGCGTTGCTTCGCTCCTATCCCTTCGGTCCGGAACACGACCCAGTCCAGCAAATCACGGAAGCGTATCTGAGCGAGGTCGGATGGCACGCCTCAGTTGGCCTGACGCCTGCGCGGCCAGTGCCCATACTGACACCGATGCCTGGCGTATCGAACTCGCACGCCGACAACAGGGATGGCAGTCCGTCCTCGGCTCCAAACTCGACGCCCTCCCCCGCGAACGGGGCGCTCCAGTTTGGCCAGGGAAAGGTCTACTATTGCGACGGAGCGACGGAACAAGATGCCCGTACGATCGGGGGCTTCCTTCAACAAAACAACTACTTTACACACCGGACTTGGGTACGGATCCGACGAAGCGGTGACACCTACCTTCTCGACTTTATTTTAAAGCAAGGCAAGTGGAACGAGCCGTCAACCTGCAACCTGTTCAACCTTATCGGCGTGTACATTGAAT
>JAJXVI010000361.1 GCA_021782195.1 bacterium
GCGTAGATGCCGTGGGCACGGGCAAGTTCCCCCTGTCGCCGGCGTACGGCAAGATCTCGCGGGTCGTAGGGACCACCACGAGGCATGCGTCCGACGGGGTGACCCGAGAAGCGGGGACGTGCGCCGCGAACCCGTGCCCACACCGCATCCACCGGCGTATGCAAGTCGCCATGAGAAGCGTCTTCGCCGGAAGGTACGAGGCGCTGCGTCAAACCGGGATGATAAAAGCAGATGAGTTTTGCGCCGCTCATGATCCGGGGTCAGGCACCACGGTCAGCTTCGGGCGAACCGGGCTCTGGGAAGGCGGTGGAGGGAGCGACGCAGATGGTGCGGGCACGGGAGGAACGATGAAGAGGCCGCTGGCCGCGTCGTCTTCCATGCCAAAAATGTGCAATTTACGGACCGGGACGACGTGGACGTCAAAGAGTTCCTCGATACCTCGGGTGAACTCGATGAAACCCAGTGTCTGACCTGTGGCCATGTCGATCACATAGACTGCACACTTCAACTGGTCCTTCATCGCCTCGATGGGGACGCCTCCGAACTCGCGATGCTCACGCATCTTGCACAACCCCACGAAAGCGTAGCGGCCGTGGAAGTCGAGCCCGCGGAGGTAGCCGGGCAGGCGCGTCACCGTGCTGCGAGCACCGCTCGAGGCGTCCACGGTCTGCAACTCCCCACGGCCGGAATCGAGCACGTAAAGCTGGCCGTCGTGAAGGCGCGGAGAATGCGGCATGGAGAGCCCGCGCGCCACAACTTCTCCGGCCCCGGACCCGCTGGCATGCAGGTCCAGGCGATCGGGCAGGCGCATCACGATGCCTCCGGTGGCTTTGTTCTCGCGCCAGCCCTCCCGTGTATCGCTCTCCCCCAGAATGGTCACGTAGCGAGGGGCTCCGGCATCAACTGCCAGGCCGTTGAGATGACAGCGATCCTCGGGTACGATGGCGGAGACAAATGGCGGTTTCCAGAGAGGCACAAAGCTCCAGTCCGGGTTCAGCGTGCACAGACACGAAAACCGGGTGTTGAGGAACAGCAGTTCGTCGCCAACCCAGGCCGCATCGTGGACCGAGAGGTCGCCGGTGACGTGCGACGATCGTGGCGCGTAACACAGATCGTACGGCTGCACCACTCCGGATTCGTCGCGAAGTTCACCCGTGGCACGAAACGTCCAGATCTGGCGCCGCGTGCATAGCGCCATCCGGTTTCCCTGCACGGCAAGACCGGTGGGGCGTTCAAAGTGGCGCAGCGTCATCGTCATGCCTCGGGTTCGACTTGACAGGGCCATGACAAATTGTGCCTGATAGGTCGTAATCAGCAACGAAATGCCCAGTTGATCGAACATCTCGGGCAGATCGGTGGTAAAAACATACTCAACCGGGGGCTTCTTCTCGTCTGCAGCAACAGGTTCTGACACGTCTTCGCTCCTCCGCAGGGGTGTGATTCCCCACAAAACGCTCAACCTCCCGCTCATCCAGGGGATTCTCGACACAGGCACTGAAGAAAGGAGAAACCACCGAAGCAGGTCTGGCGTTCCAGCACATCCACAGGAGTTATCGCACAGGCGGTGACAGGGCGCAACGAGAGGGGGCACGAATCGTGGCATGTCGCCCTGGGCGCCGGTCTCCGCGACTTGCCGCGAGCCGCAACCGCGGCCGGGCACGCGTGCTCGGGCCCGCCCCACTGCCGCGCAAACCGTGGCGGCCCACGGAACGGGCATTCGAGAGTTCGAAAGGAGTCGTGCACCCTGAACACCGACCTGGTCATCCTGCAGGTATGCGAATTTCTCGACTGCGGCGACGGAGTGCACCGTTTCCACGCGCCGGCTCGCGCCATGAGCCGACTTCCGGGCATCACGGTGATCGACATCGACTACCAGCATCGCGAATTCCCCGTACTTGCGGAAAATGCCGACGTCATGGTCATGGCCGCGTTCAACACGGACCTGTTTCCACTCTTCGCGCGTCGTCGACGCGCCGGACTGGTCACGGTGGTAGAAGCCAACGACTATTATCCGGACCTCCAGGCGTGGAACCCGCTCTCGAGGCGCTGGCTGGACCGAAGCCTGCAAGACTCTTTTCACCACGCCCTTCGGCTCGCCGACGGAATTCAGGCCAGCATGCCCGAACTGGCGCGACGCTGGGCGTTGGAGACCACGTGTCCGGTCGTGGCGTTTCCCAATCACCTGGAGTCTGTCCCCCCCCTGCGACCCGCGGCTCACCCACCCTCGCGGCCGCTGACCGTCGGCTGGGGTGGATCGCCCGGACACTTTGCAGACTGGTTCGCCACGGCTCCTTTCCTGCAACGCTGGCTTGACCGCAGACCGGACGTGCATCTTTCCGTGATGACCAACGAGTACGCTCACGGTTTTCTGTCACTGCCGGCGCATCGATACCATTTTCGCGGATTCGGTTCCCTGGACACGTACTTCGATTTTCTCGACACGCTTGACATCGGCCTCGCCCCGCTGCTGCCATCGGGCTACAACCAGTGCCGCTCAGACGTCAAGTTTCTCGAGTATGCCTCGAGAGGCGTGGCCGGGATCTACCGCGACATGGAACCCTACCGACACGTGGTCCGACACGGGGAGAATGGCCTCCTGTATCGCAATGAGGAAGAGTTCCTGGCGTGTCTCGACGCCCTGGCCGACGATCCGGGACTACGCGAGCGGATACGGGTCCAGGCCCACGAGTACGTGCACACCCAGCGCCGGCTCGACGACCTCATCGAGGAACGACTCGTCTTCTACCACACCCTGCTCGAAACCGCCAAACCGGACGCGCTTGCACCGCCCGCCTCGAAACGACGTGAAGCGATTGCCGCCGCGCTCGAGCGCGGGGAACGAGACGGGAACTATCTGCAATTCCGACCTGCGCGACCTGAGCTTGAACTCCGCGAGGCAATCAATTCCGGAGCGAGCGCTCGCACTGAACAGCGTCTGCAGAACCTCGTGACGCGTTACCCCGCTTACCTGGCCGCAGTACAACACCTGGGCACGACCCGAAACGACCTCGGTAAACCCGCACAGGCGCTGGAAGCACTGGCACAGGCCAACCGGCTCGATCCTCAACGCGCCAGGACCCTGGCCGAAATGGGGCGTGCTCACTGGCTCAGTGGCGACGCAACACGTGCGCGCAGCGTGCTTGAACGCGCGGTGTCGCTCAACCCGCACTTCCAGCCCGCCTGGCAGTATCTGATTCGGTTGTGCACGACGAGCGGCGCCACCGGAACGCGCAAAGCCGGCGGCGCACCGTCCCCACCACTCGATACGTCCCAGCAGGCCGAAGGGGCCCGTATCGCGCAGCGTGCGCACGCGGCCCTGCCCGCAAGTTACGGAATCGCCCTGCTTGGCATTCCCCTGTTTCCTCCCGACCAGCAGGTCGGAGTTTTCCACCGCTATCTAGATGAGTATGCGCCAACCTTCCTCGACGACGAACTCCCCCTGGCGGCTCCGGCCTTCAGCGACACAGCCACTCAACTCCCTCGAGAAGCGTTGACGACCCCGGAGGGGCTGGCCGCGCTGACTCGAGCCTGCGAGCTCTTTCCAGACTCGCCCCGTCTCGCCACCCTTGCCGCTCTGGCATTCGAGCGTGCCGGACTCGCGACGAAGGCCCGCCACGCACACGAGCACGCCAGACGCCTGGAAACCGCAAGTCGATTGTTTGAAGCTGAGTTTCCAGAAGACGACGGTACCTTCCACATGTGGCAGTTCTCCGAACACATCCTCGACCTCCAGCACGACGAAACCGAGAAGCCCGGGTGTCCGGTCTCCTGAGACGGCCGGTGACACTCCGGCAGGAGTCTGACGGCAAGCAGACAAAGGTTCAATGACTTGACGGAGAGAGTCCCTACAAAGGTGATTGTTTACAGAGGATGATCGGGGTATGATTCTGCATCAGACGGGACTCATCGCGAAAGACAACGAGGGAGGGAATTGCATGAAATCTTTCAAACAGTGGTTCTGCCTGCTGATGCTCGTCGCAGCGTTGCTGACAACAAGTACGGGCATTGCGCGGGCCGACGGATCCGGTAACGGTGGGAGCAGGAACAGTGACCACAAGAGCTCAAGCGACGGTAAGCGTTCACCTGGTCGA
>JAJXVI010000362.1 GCA_021782195.1 bacterium
CGGCTCGACACCGCGGTCCGTGCGGAGAGCGCCGTCCCACCGCCACACCGTTTGAGGCGCGTGCACGCGCCTCGTCCCGTCCCCTTCCTCCCAGTGCGGATGCACTCGCGCGTGAAAGGGGACGGCGGCGCGGTCGGTGGCGCGCTCTTCCCTCCTGGTCGATTTTTGGCCCTTTCGCGGGGCCACCTACGGACTTTCGGTCGGACGGACCGGCAAGTCCCCATCCTGAAAGCAGGCTATCCATGACGGCTGACAATCCCCTTATCCCAGAAGAGAACCATGACGACCTCCTGACCATGGAGGCACCGTTCATCCAGACCGAGATCCCGGGGCCTCGCGGGCGCGCACTGGTGGCCGAAGACCACGACTGGGTCTCCCATTCCTACATCAAGGAATATCCACTCGTCGTGCACCGTGCGCGCGGCGCGGTGGTGGAAGACGTAGACGGAAACCGCTACCTCGACTTCATGGGCGGCGTGGGCGTCGCGACGCTGGGTCACAGTCCGCCGGAGGTTGTGGAAGCTATCAAGGCCCAGGCGGACAGGTTCCTCCACATCTGTGGGACCGACTTCTACTATTCCTCAATGTCGCGTCTCGCGAAGACGCTGGCGGCGCTTGCACCGGGCAAGGACAAGAAGATGGTGTACTTCGGGAACTCCGGCGCGGAGGTGATCGAGGCGGCCATCAAGTTGGCGCGGTATCGCACGCGTCGTCCGCACTTGCTGGCGTTCCACGGGGCGTTTCACGGTCGCACCTACGGGGCGCTGTCGCTGACGTCTTCGAAGGTTGCCCAGCGGCGCGGTTTCGCACCGTTTTTGCCAGGCGTGCATCACGTACCGTATGCGTACTGTTATCGCTGTCCGTATGGGAAGACGTATCCTTCCTGCGACGTGTATTGTGCGGACGTGATCGAGCGCACTCTGCTGAACTCGATGGTTCCGCCCGACGAGGTGGCGGCGATTTTCGTGGAGCCTGTGCAGGGCGAGGGTGGTTACATCGTGCCGCCGGCCGAGTTCCATCAGAAGTTGCGGGCGATGGCGGATCGTCACGGTATCCTGCTGGTGGCGGACGAGGTTCAGAGCGGCATGGGTCGTACTGGGAAAATGTTTGCAATGGAGCACTACGATGTGGTGTGCGATATGGTGGTCACTGCGAAGGGGCTGTCGTCGGGAATGCCACTGGGTGCCCTGATCGCGCGTGAGGACATCATGACCTGGGGCCGCGGCAGCCACGGTAGCACGTACGGCGGCAACCCCGTTTCGTGCGAGTCGGCTCTGGCGACGATCCACGGGTTGCAGAACGGTGTGCTTGAGCATGGCGCCGATGTAGGTGCCCACCTGGCCGAACACCTTCAGGCGCTCAAGGAAAAGCACCCGCTGATTGGCGACGTGCGCGGCAAGGGGCTCATGCAGGGCATCGAACTCGTGTCTGACCCTGTGAGCCGTGAGCCAGCCGACGCGGAAGCTGATCAGGTCATCCAGATGGCGTTCCAGAAGGGACTTCTGCTGCTGCCGTGTGGAGAGAGCGTGATTCGCTTCTCGCCGCCGCTGGTTATCACGCATGAGCAGATTGACCGTGGCATGCAGATTCTCGACGAAGTCTTGACGGCGGTCGAGAAGACCATGGGCTAAGGGTTGTCTCGGTGAACGGGCGGCTCTGCCTGGTGCCGGGAGTTGTTTCGCGGCGGCCGTGCGCGACATTCTCACAGGGGAATGTCGCGTGCGGCCGCTTTGTGCTCTGCCAGTCGCGGGGGAGGCGCGCGGTGGGGGCTACGTTTCGGAGAGTTCCTCTGGGGAAAGGCCGGTACATCGCAGAATGGTATCCCGGTCGACACCGGGGGCGAGCATACGACTCGCCACTTCAAGGGCAGCGGCCGTGCTCTGGGGCGCCTGGGTGTTCAAAAGCGGTGCGAATTACCCCGTGATTTGTTGGCTCGTAGCAGTATCGTCAACGTTACGATATCCGCGCGCCGCGAGCAGGACGGCAGTAAGCAGAAGGCCGATGTACAGCGCAACGGGAGTCGGTTCGGGCACGAGGACCAGACCCTGGATGGAACTCGCGGCTGTCCAGCTGTTGCCGCCGTAGAAGACGAACTCGATGTACTGGCCGACGGTGGGGGTGAAGGTATAATCCATCAACTGGCCCGTAACGGTGTTGCCCGCCTGGGAAACAAGTGGTGTGAGCAATGTGTAGCCGCCGCCAATCGGAGCGGACGAGACATAGACCGCTGCTGTCGAATAACCGTTGGGGTTCTCGTTGACTGTCCACCGAGCTTCGTCAAACGTGTAAAGCGCTCCAGTGTTCGCCTGCACCCAGGCCGTGCCGAAGTTACCGTAGTTCCAGGTGCCGCCGTTGAAACCGCTCTGGGCGGTTGCTGTGGTGTAGTAGTTCAACTGGGTGTAGGCCCCGCCCGGCAGCCCGGCTGTCACGACTGCGTTTGCCGATGCAGGGGCGATGCTGAAAACAAGGCAGAGCATCAACACCGCCAGACCCTTCCCGATCGTTACGACCACGCCAGCAGATGGTCTTTTCAGCACGTAAGCACCCCTTCAAAGTCTGCTTCTTGCCCACCTATCGCTCCTGATCTGTCGGCCGTACTGCCCCGTGCGCTCTACAGGTTCACGCTGTCAACTTCACTGTTCCGACCGCTTCCAGAAGTTGCGCACATTATAGCATTTCGAAGGGCCCTCCACAAGGTTGCCCGGGAGCTTTCAGTTCCGTTTCGGCCGCAGTTGTCGGCCGTGCGGGGCGGGACTCGCGTGTGTGCGGGAAGTGCGGGGCGGCCATTTCTGGCGGAATTGCAGCGTGGATTCAGGGGGTGGAGGACGGGGCGGGGAGGACCGTTCGCAGGAGCGTAACGGTCTCGTTCCACGCCCGCTGCAGCCCCCCGTTGCGTCCGCGTGTTGCGTCAAGCAGCGGGAAAGACGTCGAGGGGCGTCCCCGCTCCCAGCGACCGTCCACGCAGAACAGGGTAAGGCAGCTCGCTGAAGGGTCGCGGGCAGCCCGGCCGCTGCGAATGTGATCGCCAAGATGATTCATTGACTCTTCCACGGCCTCGCCTGGCAGTCCACAGCCGCGCCGACGTGCCCAGGCTGCCAGTACGCGCAACCCTCGCAGCACATCGTACTGGTAGAAGCGGGGAAACACGGGCGAGAGCCAGTTTGCGTCGATCAGGTCTCCGCCGCGCGAGACTGATCGGCATAACCGCCGTCGTATCAGGTACTGTGCACCTCTGTCGAGGCACTGCTCCTCCTCCACGCTCAGCGCTGGCGTGGCGAACAGCAGGGCTTCAAGCACGGGAAGGGTGGAGACCACCGACGAGCGGGGTTGGGCCTTTACGTAGGCCGCCTCGTCACAGTTGAAGCCTCCATCGGGAAGTTGATAGCGCGTAAACCAGGGTCTGATCCAGGGGACGCTCGCTTCGACGTCTACGCCGCACGCGCGCAGGATCTGATAGATGATGGCGGCGCCGCAGTGGCACATGATCGCGCGCTGCGGGTCGAGATGTGCAGGGACGTCCGCGATTTCGAACGGAAACACGGGAAGATAGTGGCGGTTGAGCGCTTGCGTCATGCGCTCGACCGCTTCCGCGGGAATGCGGTCGTGCATCCCGAGTTCCCAGAGCAGGCTCATGTGCCACCACGGGGAGTCCCATTTGGGCCAGTAGGGGTCGGCGGCCAGGCTTTCCGCCGAAGCCTTTGAGGCGAGTTTTTGCGCGCAGTCTTCTACGGCTGCCTCGATCCCGAGTACGTTCTCGTCTGGAAAGTCAACGGTGAGCACGAGTGGCTCCTTCGGGCCCCAGCCGGTTCGCTTCCTGCTGTCTCGTGCGTATCGACCTCACAGAGGGAGAGGCAGTTCAATCGTGCAGTTCGTCCGCAGAGCTTGCGCCGGTCAAGTTGGACGCCATTCCGCATTCGTGAACGGACGCGACGCTTGAGGCGCGAAGCACACGTATTCTCGTGTCAGCCACGTCCGCCTCGTCGACGGTTGTTTACGCGGGGAAATGTCAACACATTTGCACTTGCTTGGAGGCAGTGTCCAGCATACACTATCGGGGACCTGCATACCATCCGGGTGCGTTTACC
>JAJXVI010000363.1 GCA_021782195.1 bacterium
AGCCTTGGGAACGGTGCATTGTCGGAGTCGCAAGGCCGGCGTCGAGGAGGTTGCGCGGTGGGTGCGGCGCCACGAGGTTGAGTCGCTCGTGGTCGGGCTTGCGCTTGCACCCGACGGAGGCATGGGGTTGCGTGCTTCCCAGGCGCGGAACTTTGGTCGCGAGCTTGCAACCGCAACGGGCCTTCCCGTGTTGTTCGAGGACGAGCGCGACAGCACGCACGAGGCCCAGGAACGCATGATTTCCGAGGGGCTGTCGAGCGCTCGGCGGGCGGAACGTATCGACGAGATGGCCGCGCTGGTGATTCTTGAACGGTTTCTCAGGCAGCGCCTCCAGGGTGTGTCCGGTCTGCCGGATACCTCCGCCAGTCGATGCAGTGAACAGGGCTGACGGGGAGGGCGCGGGAACGCTTTTCCCGAACCACGGGTTGTTGATGCCGACTTGTGCTGTGGCTGCCGGCGGTTTCAATCGAGTGCAGGGTGACGGTACGGGTGGGATTGTGGGATGAACACCGGAGAGCTTCGAGAAGCGGGATGTGCGGATGAAGACGGTCATGAAGTGGTTTCGTCGCGTGGTTTACGCCGTGTTTGTAGCCTTTCTTCTGGGCGTCGTATTCTGTCTGCACCTGGCGTACCAGATCCTTACGCCCGCGGGCAGGCCGGCGGTGACCGCATACGATCTCAAGCCGGGGACGTCCGTGCGCGAGCTCGCCCACGACCTGCGTCAGCGCGGCCTGATCCGTTCTTCGCTGGCGTTCTACTGCCTTCTGCGCGTGAGCCCGAAGTCACGACTGCTGCAGGCCGGCGTCCACAGGCTGTCCCCCTCCATGGACGCGTTGCAGGTCCTGTCGGAACTGACAAAGGTCGTGCGTGCGCCGTCAATTCGCCTGACGATACCGGAGGGTGAACGTCTGCCCGAGGTCGCGCATCGCGTGCAGCAGAAGCTCCGCGTACCGGCAAGCAGCTTTCTGGCGTATACCATCTATCCTCGTACCACTTTTCCCTCGAAGCGCTACCTTCCAGACACGAACCTTGAGGGATACCTGTTTCCGGATACCTACGATTTTGCGCCGTCGTCAACCGCGCGAGAGATTGTCGAGCGGATGCTCGACCGCTTCGAACAGGTGGTGTTGCAGATGCCCGAGGTCCGGGCGGGTCACTTTCCCGGCCACCTGAATTTTCGGCAGTTCGTGATCCTGGCTTCTCTCGTCGAGGCAGAGGCAAAGGTGGACGCCGACCGCCCGTACATCGCCGGCGTCTACCTCAACCGCCTCAAGATCGGAATGCGCCTCGAGTGCGACTCGACGATCCTGTACGCGTTGAAGGCGAGGCGAGCCCTGACCCTTCTGGACCTTCGCCTCCCGTCGCCGTACAACACCTACCTCCACGCCGGACTTCCACCGGGTCCCATCTGCAACCCGGGAAGGAAGTCGTTCGAGGCGGCGTTGCACCCCAGGGGCGACTACCTCTATTACGTGCGAAATGACCGAAAAGGGGACGGCAGTCACGTGTTTGCTCGCACCTACGCCCAGCACGAGGCGAACATTCGAAAGTACGCGCGCTGAGCCCGGTCCTGCGGAAGCGCCCGGTCCTGCGGAAGCGCCCGGTCCTGCGGAAGCGCTCGGTCCTGCGGAAGCGCTCGGTCCTGCGGAAGCGCTCGGTCGCCCAGGAGGAACCTGCCCCCACGGCGCGAACGATCCCGGTAAGCGTGGGACCGCCATGCTGCGGTACGACTTCTTCCCTCCTTCGAGGCGAGAGCCCCTCTGTCGTGCTGACGGTTGCTCCGCGCGGGGTGTGAGGAAGGAGCGGCGGCACGCATCCAGGTGCTGGTGACCACGACGTCGGTGGCCTCGGATTTCAGGGTCATCTCGTGCAGAAGCAGGCGATGGAGGGTCAGCATGCTGCTAGAACTATTATGTCCGCGGATGATCATCGAACGGGTGCAGGACCTCGATGTGGAGGCTCTGTGGGCGCAGGGGTTTCGGGGCCTCGTCTTCGATCTTGACAATACGCTGGTCAGTTGGCGTCGATGGACGTTCAATCCGGCCGTGAAGGCGTGGCTTGAGCGTGCACAGGCGGTGGGCTTTCACGTGTGCATCCTTTCGAACTGCGTGTTCGGGCGTCGCGTGGCCCGGTTTGCCCGGATGTATGGCATACCGGCCATTCCCAAAGCGAAGAAGCCGCAGAAGAAGTGGTTTCAGCAGGCCCTTGACCTGCTGGGCACCACCGCGCAGCAGACCATTGTCGTGGGAGATCAGGTCTTCACCGACGTTCTGGGAGGCAATCGCATGGGCCTGTTCACGGTTCTTGTGCTACCCGTCGATCGCAGGGAGTTCTACGTGACGATTGTACAGCGCACTGCTGAAAAGCTCATTCTGTTCCGCCTGCGTCGAAAGGGGCTGCTCCGAGATGTCGCGGAGGAGCATTCCGGGATTCTTTTTCAGAGTCACTGACCGGTCATCGTATGCGGGGGATTACCCGGTCGTACCGAGCCAGGAGGAAACAGCCCTGTTAGACGCGAATAACAGCAGGAAGGTTTCGGTGGTGTCTGCACTGTACGTCTAGTGGCGGGGGAGGTTGTCACTTTCCTGCCTTTTTGTGGGCAGCCCAGCCCCAGCCTCAGGCTCTTTCACGGCAATCCAATCTTTCAATCGTTGGGATGAGCGAAAAAAATGTTGACACGTTCCTCCAAGAAAGACCTTGGTGACCTCCTGGTTGAAGACAAGCTGATTACCGAGCGTCAGTTGCTCAAGGCAATCGAGCAGAGCAAGAAGACGAGCGAGACCCTGCAGAAGACCCTTGTCACCATGGGGTATGCGACCGAGAAAGACATCACCGAGGTCATCGGAAAGCAGATGGGGGTCAGCTTTGTCGATATCGACAACTGTGATCTTGATCCCGATCTTGCGCGTTCAATCCCCGAGCACCTTGCCCAACGCTACAAGGTCATCCCGGTCGGTCAGAAAGAGAGTCGACTCACCCTTGCGATGGTCGATCCGCTGAACGTGATCGCGATTGACGACATTCGCCTCATCACCGGGTTTGACATCGAGCCAGTCATCGCTACCGAAGACTCCATTCTGCGAGCCATCAATCGTCAGTTTGGCGTGACAGACCTGGTCGAAGTTGAAGAGACCGTCAAGGATATCAGCGCGACCGAGTTTGGTCCCCTCGAGGTTGAGGAAGCTGCCGACGAGGAGATTGCGCTTGACAAGCTCAAGGAACTTGTTGACGAGGCTCCGATTGTCCGCGTGGTAAATCTGATCATTTCACAGGCCATCAACGACAAGGCGTCCGATATCCACATCGAGCCCGAAGCGAAGTCTGTGCGCGTGCGGTATCGGGTAGACGGCGTATTGCACGAGGTCATGCAACCTCCCAAGCACATCCAGGCACCGATGGTCTCGCGCGTCAAGATCATGGCCAACATGGACATCGCTGAACGTCGTGTGCCCCAGGACGGCAAGATTCACCTTCGTCACGACAACCGCGAGTTCGACCTGCGCGTCTCCACCGTGCCGACCGTTCACGGCGAGAAGGTCGTCATGCGAATTCTCGACAAGTCGTCGGTCATGCTCGGTCTGAACAAACTGGGTTTCTACCCCGAGGTTCAGATGCCGTTTGAGGGGATTCTTGAGAAGCCATACGGGATGCTTCTGGTCACCGGCCCGACCGGTTCAGGAAAATCAACGACGCTTTACTCGTGCCTCAACAAGCTCAATACCGGGAATGTCAACATTCTGACGGTAGAGGACCCTGTTGAGTACCAGTTGCCTGGAATCAACCAGGTGCAAACGAATGAGAAGGCCGGATTGACGTTTGCCACGGCTTTGCGCGCTTTCTTGCGTCAAGACCCGGACATCATCATGGTCGGTGAGATTCGAGACACCGAGACGGCCAGAATTGCTGTAGAAGCGGCACTTACCGGACACCTCGTGCTGTCGACCCTGCATACCAACGACTCCGCGGGCGCCATTACCCGTCTCACCGAGATGGGGGTGGAACCGTTCCTCTGTGCATCGGCTGTGATTGGTGTGCTTGCACAACGCCTTGCGCGTTCTATCTGCTAGAACTGC
>JAJXVI010000364.1 GCA_021782195.1 bacterium
GTGTCAGGTTTCCGTGCACACAGGGGCGTGGGCGGTTGTGCATGAAGTGCAGAGCCTGACAGATCTCGCGGAGCCAGGGAACAAACGTTGCTGGAGGCAACTTGCTCAGTTGCATCCGCCGCAATCCTTCGAGGGTGACGCCTTCAACGTACTCTGTCACGACGCAGGCGTGCCCGTGCTCGACGAAGCTCGTCAGTATGTTGCAGAGATGGGGTTGTTGCGCTCCGGTAAGCAGTTCGACGTGTTCCTGGAAGCCCTCGGTCGGGGCGCCGGGAAACTCCTTAAGATAGCAAAGCCGGTCGGTAATCTTGACGTCGTGAACGAGAAAGGTGCGACTGGTCACTGTTTCCAGCAAAAGCCTGCGCACCTCGAAGCGGGTGTCAAGGATGGAGCCCGTGGCGAGTGCTGACTGCCAGGGAACGATCGTGCTGTCTTTTCTGGAGGCGGATGCTCCGCCATGCTCTGTTTCCCGAGTGCCGGATCCCCCGTTCATCCTGACCCTCCTCAAAAGGCTTACTGTTCGGCCTGGCTGCCCGTTGTCATGCATCTCACGGCGCAACCTATCATCCCAGCGAAGCTTCATGCGTTTACGGGGGGCATCGGGCGACTTCCTGCGTTATCCGGTCAAGCGATTTCCCTGCTGCCTGTGTCCGTCCGTTGACGCTGCAAGCACCTGTCGACCGAGGGCACGTCAAACCTGGTTTGAAACGTTTGTGGTACGGAAGTCCATGATGCTTGCGTGAATTTCCTCTCCAAGTCTAAGGGACAGCGCGACTTTTTGCCATCGTTCGGTCGACCTACTGTATCGCTTCAGGCCGTCATTTTCGGCGGGTTGCCGTTCGAGCCGTTCACTGTGAAGGCGCTCGTCGAGACTATCGAGCGATCCGATGTCGATACCTCGCCCCTTGCATGATTTGGAGCGGACAACGGCCCCTTCGCGCCACGCATGCGCAAGCCGGGGAAAGGAGCTCAGGTCTCTCGCAAGGCCCAGCAACCCGAACAGGTATCCAGGTCGAACCCCGAGGCGCCGCTGTCGGTAGTCGGAAAGAGACATGGATTCGAGCTTCCACCACTCTCCTTTGTGCTCCATCGCGACGAGCCGGTGGTGTCAGCGCGAACTCGGGAGCTGTTGAACTGTAATGAGCGTGGATGGCCTTCTTGTCCAGTGAGGCCATGTCGTAGTGTTGCGAGTCTTGTATTTCTGGAGTATCTTGAAGGCTGTTCATACTTCCACTGTACCCGGAAGTATATTGAACGACACGGGGTATTGGAAAACCGCGTGAACCTTTCCCTCGAACATGAAAGCGGCTGGATATCGGCATGCACAGATGGTTGTGGATATGTGGATATCTTCTGCTGCAGAAGATATCCACATATCCACAGTGTTGAGCGATGTCCAGGCGACGTGCTTCCGCGCAGCGAGTGTGACGAGGCACAGAGGGACCGACCGCACAAGAGCACGACCGGTAGGCGTGAGGCCTGCCCTCCAGGCCGGTCTGCCAGGACCTGCTGTCGTACCCACCGTTGCGTACCAGAGGATGTCGGGCAGAGGTCAGGGGGCGAACCTCGAAGCACGCCGGGCTACGGATCGGACCCTCGAGGTGACCTTGATAGAGAGCCCGGAAAGGGACGCGAAGATGGTGCGAGGTCGAGGTACGTTAGTCTGTTCACAAGGTCAAGGTTCCCCGGACCTATCGCTTTGGCTCAAGTCACCCTGGCCACATCATCTTGAACTTTTCGCGTGTTCCGGGGCATCGAGGGGCGACGCCTGCACACCGGACGACTCGTGCCACCTTCGAGATATGTAGAATCTGACGACGAGAACGGCCTTCAAAGCAAGAACGGAGACCGTCCCAAGAGGTGTGTGGGAGGTCTCCGCTATGATGGCGGTATGGACCGAAAGGCGCGGTCCCAAAAGGTCGCGTGGATGGAACTAGTGGGCGCTGCCCTTCTTGATGAACACCGGTGCGGTGGAAGCATTTCGATCTTCCGCGCGTTTCAGGAGGTACCGGGCTTCTTCGCTGTTGGGGCTTATCGTGAGCATCAACTGGAACGAGGCCTTTGCTCCGGTGTAGTCATGCTTTTGAAGCTGTGCCTTCCCTTTGAGCATCGGTGCGTGGAAGCCCTGGGTTACTCCGTGAGGGTCAAGGGCAATGACCTTGTCCATATAGCTGATGCACTGGTCCCAGTTTTGCATGGAGTAGTTGGCTGAGCCCATGTAAAAGTAGCCATCCGGGTAGGTGGGAGCGAGTGCCAGGATCTTCTCGAAGAACTTGAGGGCTTCTTGCGGGCGTTTCTCGTCGTCCATGGTGATTTCTCCGGCACGTTCAAGTGCCATGAGGTCGTCAGGGTTGTCGCGAAGAGCCTCAAGAAAGTGCCCTTTTGCGCGTGCCATCATGCTTCTATTGTAGTAGACGAGGCCAAGGCCTGTTTGTGCGACGTTGTTCGTCTTGTCCAGCGTAAGGGCTGCCTCGAGCGTCTTTTGTGCCTCGTCAAGCATGGCGACCTGCTGGTCGGTCATGTAGCGGACCACGTAGTCCAGGCCGAGAACCGCCTGTGCCATTGCATCAGTCTTGTTCTCGATGGCGTGCTCCTCGAGATTGTAGCTCAGCGTGCGAAGATCGTTTCGCTTGATGTACCCATCAAACAGGTAGAACCACGCCATTGTATTGTGTGGATGCGCATTGACGATTTGCTGGAAGGTGGAGATGGCGGCGGGCCAGTCCTCGTTGTAGAAGGCGATCATACCCTGAGCCAGAGTGGGAACGGTCGTGGCTGAGGCGCCTGGTTGCGGGGATGCAGAAGAGGCCGGGGCTGGGGTGGGGGTATCCGCGTACCCTGCCGTGGTGGCCGCGCCGATGCAGGCAATACACGCGACGACCAGGAGTATCTTGGTGATGTTCACAGGGTTTCACTCCTCAATGTTGACGGTGAGGCCGTCAAGTTGCTCGGGTGGCGTCCAGGCCGGGCGCTCTGCAGACAGTCGTCTGAGCGCGATGGTTTGAAGGCTGGGATTGCCTCGGGGAGCCGGACGGTGGTAGCTTGTGATTGCGCACGAAGCGACCCACCTTTCGGTGCTATCAGTACATTTCCTCTAAACGATGGAGGACGTGCGAGCGCAAGGGGCTGGCACGGGAAGGGTGGCAAGGCCCACGGGGAACCTGGCGAAGTGGCTTTGCTCGGGTCCGTGGTGGTCGATCAACGTTCACCGCTCAGACGTCGCCACTCTGCCATCACGACGCTCACGTAGGTTCGTGTTTCCGCGTACGGGGGAATGCCACCGTATTTCAGGACGGCCCCGTAGCCTGCGTTGTAGGAGGCGAGGGCCAGCTTCATGCGTGTATCCCGGTCTCGGTTGTTAAAGCGGCTCAACATCAACTTCAGGTAGCGAACGGTTCCCTGGATGTTCTGATAGGGGACCTGGGGGTCCACGTGGAGCGACGCGGCGGTGGAGGGCATCAGCTGGCCGAGCCCGTGTGCGCCAGCCGGCGAGACGGCCCGCGGATGAAAGCGTGACTCGTGCGCGACCACGGCGACGACAAACCGTGGATCGACCTTGAGCACGTAGCTGTAGTAGAGGATGCTACGGACAATCTCTTCAAGCTGATCGGACCTGAGTCCGGGATTGTATTCCAGGATCACGTGTCGATAGGCATTCATGTAATGCTCATCGCCGTAATAGATTTGCTGATATCGCTGGTCTGGTCCGACAGCTGCCGGTGGGGAACTTTGTGGGGGGTGGTAAGTTGGAGTGTAACTGGGGGCTGCGGAGGTGAAGGTTGTAGCTCCCTGCCTGGGCGGACCGTTGTGGATCACGTAGGTGTGTACGGTCTGGCCACAGACCGGCCCGGCGAGAGCAAGAAGTATTACGCCCAGCACGAGGGGACGGTGCACGTGTGTGTCCTCCAATCTATCATCGCCCGAGTGCGGCCGTGATTCCTGCTTGCAGGGCCGGCCCCGGTGTTCCATTGTCGATTGCCTGATTCTCACCCCGGCGGCCAACTGAACGACCGCTTCCCCATGAGATGGAAGTGGAGGTGCCAGACGGACTGGCCGGCTGTTTCCTTGC
>JAJXVI010000365.1 GCA_021782195.1 bacterium
GTTGATGCCGCGCTGGAGTTCCACCTGTTGAGGCTTCTCGTTCCCGGGGGCAGGGGCCCGGTAGTTGTCGGCCTTCTGGAAGATTTGCAGCGTCCCTCGCGTCGGTTCGCTGGCCCGGATGACCACGTTGATGGCGACTGTTTCGCCTTTCTTGACGTCGGGAGGGAGCTGCGCGCTGTCCATTCGCTCCCGCAAAGCGTGCGTTTCCGCACGGTCGGCATCAGACTCTCCGAGTTCCTGCTCGATGGCGCGCAGTTGTTGACGCAGCAGGTACTCCCTCTGCTCTTTTGTCATCTCCGTGCGAGCCTGCTCGGCAATTCGCGCTCGGAGCTCGAGTACCTGGACTTCGTGCGCGAGGTGGGCATTGACCATTTGAAGGGCGTCGAGACGAGACGAGGCTTCCAGCACCTTCTGTTCCTCGCCGCTTTCCAGGCTGAACATATGCGCGAGGGTCCATGCGAGCTGGAGCGGTTCCGTGATCTGCTCGAGGATCGACTGGAGCGGTGCGGGCTCATGGCCCGTCAGTGCAACCGCTCTCAGTGCCAGTTCCGAAATCTGGCGGGTCATGGCCTCCACCTCGGCGGTCGCCTCTTCCTCTGGCATCGGCCATTCCGTGCAGATTGCTCGCAAGTAGGGGACGCTCTGTTCGATCGACTGGATACAGACGCGTTCCACCCCCTGCAGAATCATTTCAACGGCTCCCGACGGCTGGCGCGCCATGCGGCGGATCACGCTTCGAGTACCGCACCGATGAAGATCTTCCGATGTCGCCTGTTCCACGCTTCCGTCTCGCTGGGCAACGACGACGAGTGTCTTGTCCTCTGCGCCAAGTGCAGCCTCGACGGCCGCCACGGTCTGAGGACGCCCGACCACCACGGGTTGGACGATGCCCGGAAACAACACGCTGTCGCGGATCGGCAGGACGGGGAGATGAAGCACGTCGCTCATGGCAGTTCCTCCAGAGTGATGAGAAGCATCCCGTCGTGGGCTTCGATTGCGAAATCTGCAGGTGCTTTGAGCGCTGAGCCCTGGATGGGCAGTTCAATCCGGCGCTCGAAGTGATTGTAGGTGATCTCCAGACGATGGAGGGAAGAATCAGGGGGGCGGTGCCGATCGCGGCGCTGGCCACTGAGCGTGACCGCGTTGCCCTCGACGACAATGTCAATCTCGCTCGGGGCGACTCCGGCGAGTTCAACCTTCAACACCCATCCGTGTGGCGTGCGGTGAACGTCGACGGCCGGGTGGAAGAGGTCGTGATGGGTTCCCAGGGCCTGTAGGAGCACGTACGGCAGGCGCGTCACGGTAGATCTCCTTACGATACCAGTGTAGACCTGTCTCGTACGTGAGGGAATCAGGTGCACAACTGACGTCTGGATGACCGCGCTTTCAGGCAACGGCCCCATGGCATTGTTTTCCGAACTGCGCCAGGATGGAGGGGTGGGAGCGTGGCCCGGCCCCGGTCTCACCATCCTGGTGGTCTACGCGGAGGTTCCCGTGAGTAGAACGCACGTTCGTCACAAGTGGGCCGCCATTTTGAGGCCCGTGCTGAAGGGAACGCCAACCCCCGGTCGGTGGGGGAGCGTGTGCCGTCTTCCTGCTCGACTCGCAACGCGATTGCTGCTCTCAAGCGCTCTGTTGATCGCGATATGAGGAGGCGACGCCATGAGCCACCCGTGCATTCTGGTTCCGATCGATTTCTCTTCGCCTTCAGATGAGATGGTGCGGCTGGTGGCCGCGATGGCCCCCGAACACGAAGTCTGTCTTGTACACGTGGTGGAGGATCAGACTGTTCGCTTTGCACAGGACGCGGGGTTTGGCACCCCGGACCAGGTCGGACATCGCTTGATGGGCGATGCCCACCGTCGTCTGCAACGAATTGCCGTGCAGTGCGCACCATTTCGACACGCGCGCGTCGTGGTGATCCTGGGGGACGCCTCGAAAGAGATCCCCAGGATCGTTCGTGAGCTCGGCGTGATGCTGGTGGTCCTGCTTTCCCGTAGCTCTGTCGTGGCGGGCACCGTCCGCCCAACGATTGCCGAGAAGCTCATTCGGGAGGTGACCGTGCCCGTGCTGTGCATTCCGGCGGAATCACTCCCTCGAGCGAAGCCCGAGACTTCGAGTCAAAACGTGTCGCCTGCTGACCTCTCGCGCGAGTGGGAGAGGTCAGCAGAGGGCACGGTTGCCTGAAAAAGGGGGGGCGTCCAGAGGCGTTCGTCTCTCGATGGGCTACTGCTCCCACTTCCAGTTGCGAATCTCCGGCATGTCGTCTCCGTGTTCGCGGATGTAGTTGCGATGGTCGATCAATCGGTTGTTGAGTTCTTGATGCGCGTACGCGGCCATGTACTCGAGCCGTGGTACACGATCGATCACGTCTCCAACAAGGTGATATCGGTCGAGGTCGTTCTTCACGACCATGTCAAACGGAGTGGTTGTGGTTCCTTCTTCCTTGTAGCCGCGCACGTGCAGGTTCTTGTGATTGGTGCGCCGGTAGCACAGGCGATGGATCAGCCACGGGTAGCCGTGATAGGCGAATACAACCGGTCGGTCTCGGGTGAAGATCGCGTCAAACTCCCGGTCCGGCAAGCCGTGCGGGTGCTCTTCCTGGGGTTGCAGTTTCATGAGATCGACGACGTTCACAACTCGGATCTTAACGTCAGGCGCCATTTTATGGAGCAGGTCTACGGCCGCGAGTGTCTCGAGCGTTGGGATGTCGCCGCAGCAGGCCATGACGACGTCTGGCTCGGTTCCTCGGTCGTTGCTGGCCCACTCCCAGATTCCGATTCCAGCCGTGCAGTGCTTGATGGCTGCGTCGATGTCAAGAAATTGCAGTGCGGGTTGCTTGCCAGCGACGATCACATTTACGTAGTTGCGGCTTCGCAAACAGTGGTCCATGGTTGAAAGCAGCGTGTTGGCATCCGGGGGCAGGTAGACGCGCACGACGTCCGCCTTCTTGTTGACCACGTGGTCGATGAACCCCGGGTCCTGGTGGGAGAAGCCGTTGTGGTCCTGGCGCCAGACGTGGCTGCTGAGCAGAACGTTCATCGAAGAGATGCCCGCTCGCCAGGGGATCTGCGTCGACGTCGTGTGCAACCACTTTGCGTGCTGGTTGAACATGGAGTCGATCACGTGCGCAAACGCCTCGTAGGTTGAGAAGAACCCGTGACGGCCGGTCAGCAGGTACCCTTCAAGCCATCCCCAGCAGGTGTGTTCGCTCAGAATCTCCATGACACGGCCGTCGGGTGCGAGATGTCCGCCGTCGGCATCCTCGGGTCGGGAGTCTGCGACCCAGGTACGCGCCGTCGCGTCAAACAATGCTTCGAGTCGGTTGGAGGCAGTTTCGTCAGGCCCCATCACGCGGAAGTTGTGCGGGTTCTGTCGCATCACATCGCGCAGGAACCGTCCCAGGACGCGTGTGGCTTCGGCGACTGCGCTGGCAGGCCGGACGACTTCGACCGCGTGACTGCGAAAGTCCGGCATTCTGAGGTCGCGTCGGAGCAGTCCTCCGTTCGCGTGGGGGTTTGCACCCATCCGCCGCGCTCCTCGCGGGGCGAGCGATGCGATTTCCGCTTTGAGTCGTCCGGACGTGTCGAAAAGTTCAGAGGGCTCGTAGCTCTGCATCCACGCTTCGAGCAGTTTCAAGTGTTCGGGGTTGGTGGCGGTTTCGGATAGCGGTACCTGATGAGCGCGCCACGTGCCCTCGGTCTGATGGTGGTCGACCGTCCTGGGGCCGGTCCATCCCTTGGGGGTACGGAGAATGATCATGGGCCAGCGTGGTCGTTGCACGGGGTCGCCGCGTCGTGCGTGTTCCTGGATCTCGCGGATCTCATCGAGCACGGTGTCGAGGGTCGCTGCCATCAGTTGATGGACCGCGTCTGGGTCGCTTCCTTCCACCAGATACGGCCTGTACCCGTATCCGACGAACAGGCTGTTCAGTTCTTCGCCGCTGATGCGTGCCAGGACGGTGGGGTTGGCAATCTTGTATCCATTCAGGTGCAGGATCGGCAGGACCGCGCCGTCGGTGGACGGATTCAAGAACTTGTTTGAATGCCACGCGGTTGCAAGCG
>JAJXVI010000366.1 GCA_021782195.1 bacterium
AAAAAGGCGACGCACGCCGTCGGTAGCGTGGCCGGCAGACGACCAGAGGGCAAGCCCGGCGTACGCCCGCGTCGCGGTCAGCAGGTGACGCACTGTGGTGACATACGGTCGCGTATTGCGCTCAACGTGCAGATCCCTCAAGATCTCAAGCGCATCGGCAATGTCACGCAGGCCCTCCTGCCCCTCGCCTGAGGTCAAGTCACCCCCACCGGGCGCGCACCCCGGTCGAGCGAGCGCGGGCACGCACAGAGGATGCAGCGTCCCGAAAGCATGGCGCCAGGCGAGGAGATCGCCATCGTTGAAGCCAAAGAACGGGCCGCGCAAAGTCGCATACACGGAGTACTCGTCGTGCGGTCGCTCAACGGCAGCAAGCACATTGCACAGCGCCTCCACCTCTTCGCGACCCCAGAGAGGCGCCGCCACCACGTGCGGCAGGCGACGGGCCTCCAGGGCCCTCCGGTAGGGGTGCACGACGTCGCGATCGTACGTGCGCAGACGCTTGAACAGCAGGCACACGTGATGGGCCTTCAGCTCAGTCTCACTGCCGTCCGGTCCGGTGACCTTCCATCCGCTCTCCTCCACGAGCCACTGCACGTACCCGGCAACAGCGTCAGCCAGCGAAGCCTCCACCGCATCGACGGAGATGAAGCGTCTCTCGTTGTACGGTTCGGGCGCAGGCAACACAACCACCGCTGGCTGTCCGCCGAGGCCCGTGCGCAGAATACGCGCAGACGGCTCGCCTGGCGCGACAGGCCGTACCGCCTCGGGTTCCACGCCAGTGCCCTGCGTGCAACCCGACTCCCCTGCCGGCGCGGACGTGAGCCATCGGCCCGGCGAGGCAAGAGCGCGGCCAGACGCGAGCAGAGACAACCGGTGCAGATCGGGCACGCTCCGATAGTTGCAATCCGGGTATTCAAGTTTCGCTCCGCACCCGACCAGAAGGGCAACCAGCTCGCGATACCGAGCAAGATCGGCGCGCCGGGCGCGTGCAATCGACCCCATCGGGTCGCCGGCGAGGAAAACGCGCATTTTCAGGCAACGCTCTCCCTCGGAACGATCTCCGCATGCCAGACGGGTCAGCAGATCGGCTACAAGCGGATCGATGTCCTGGGCATCATCCACGAGCACGTGTGCGAAGCGGTCGCGTAGAAAGTTCCGCACTTCCACAGATTCCTCGACCAGATCGCGGGCGTGCAACAGCACGCCCACGCGGTCGAGCATGCCCTCGCGACGCAGGAGGCGGTCGTATTCCGTGACAACCTCCCACAACTCGCGACGCAACAGCGGGGCGAGCGAAGCGCCAGACCGCAGGGAAAATTCAGTGAGTGCAGCGCGGGCGGCCGACACCGTCGCGCTCAGCTCGTCGGCTGACTCCGCGGCCAGTGCCACGAGACGCGCCTCAATCGCGTCGTCGTCGCGAGCGGCGGCGTCGGGCGCGTCGAGCTGGCGCAGCAGCAACTGGCACTGTAAAATAAAACGTCCCGCGGTGTTCACCCGCGCGCTGCTGTCAGCGACAACCGCGCGCACGTGCGCCAGCACGTCCTCGATCGCCCGGGAACGCTCGAACGCCACGGCGGGCCACGGGGCGTGGAGGTCTCGCATGCGCGTCAAGTCCCACGCGGCCGCGAGAAGCGCCGGGCGGTGGCCGTCCCGAATGCTCCGCCGCAACAGGCGACGCAAACCCTCGCCGGGCTCCTTGCAGGCCCGCTCCAGCCACCCGTCAAGCACACCCGCCAGCACAGCACGAGCCTCGTCGTCGTTAAGGAGGCGAAAATCAGGGTCCACGCCGGAAGCACGGGGAAAAGCGCGGAGAAGCCGAGCACAGAGTCTTGGAGCGGTACCGATCTGCGCGAACGGCAATCGCGCAACAGCCGCACACAGGTTCAATCCCGTCGGATCGGTTGGTTCACGCGAAACAGTCCGCTCGATGTCCGTGGCCAGGCTCCTGCACAAAGCATTCGCCGCGTCCTCGCTGAAGGTAATACAGATCACGGCATCGATTCCGCCCGGGTCTCCCGCGACAATTGCCCGCAAGCGGGTGCGCAGCGCCGTCGTCTTGCCCGTGCCCGCCGCCCCCAGGAGCACGTAACTCATACGGAGACTGTCGAACGTACGCGTGGGTGCCGGGGGGGTGCAGGCCGCGTCAGGAGAAGCGTCCGCGTTTTCCGTCAATGAGGGGGGAGTGGACGGTGGTTCGGTCACGACATGCTCCGAAGGGCGTGCAACGGTCCGAGGCGGGACGGATTCTTCCATCGCACGCGTTCCGACTCGCAGGGTCCGCACAGGCGGCGAAAATCGCAGTAGCGGCAGGCGTCCACCCGCTCAGGAACCGCCGGCAGAAACCCTTCCTGCACGGCGTTGCCGATGGTTGCCAGCACCCGGCGCGCCACCTCGCGCGTGGTATCGTCGAGAGGAACGCAGCACTGCGCAAATCCGCCTTCGGTGGTGGCGAAGAAGAGTCGCCCACCCTGCACAGGCGCGTCGCAGATCTTCTCCGCGACCAGGGCGTAGAGGAGGGGTTGAAGCGTCTTGCCACCCGCTACCTCGAGGCGCGGTCTTCCCCGGTAGCGCCCGGTTTTGTAGTCTGTGACGCGGAGCAAACCGTCAGGAGATCGCTCGATTAGATCGATGGAACCCCTGAGCTTGAAGCCGTCGAGCACGCTCACCGCATCGGGCACGCTGTGATCGTCAGCCTGTGTGCGGTCGTGGTCGCGCAACCCGAAACCGAGCTCAAAGCGATGAGGTATCCAGTGCCGCTGCTCGAGTGGCGAGCGTCGCAGCCATTCCTCGAGGTCGCGGCCCAGTCGCGTCACGCCGTCGCGCCAGACAGGCGGAATGGCAGGTACGAGGCGCTCGCGCGTCGCGACCTCGACGGCCTGGAGCGCCGTGCGCAAGCGCACCACAGCAGCTTCCAGGGAGTCGTCGGAAAGCGGGAGGAGCGCGTCGCGGTGCAGTCCGCTCAAGACATCGAACGCGACCTCGTGGAACATCGAGCCGCGGGTCAACGGGTCGAGGAGATCCGGGGGACGGAGGTCCTCCAATGGGGCAAGACGGACCAGGGCGTGAAGAAAGAAGCGATATGGGCAGGAGGAATAGTGCTGCAGAGCGGTGGGTGAGTAGCTCCGCACGTCGAACGCGTGTGGTGCGAGGGCCGCTCGCGCGGTGCCCTGCGGGTCGACCAGGCCATCAGAGGGCGACCAACGTGGGCGCCAGCGTCGGGCTCGAAAGCGCAGCGCGCGGGCAAGGTGAGCGTTATCCGCCAGCAGGTAGCGTGCGGCGCCAGTGGCTTTGTCAGGCGACTTCGACAGCAGCGCACGAATGGTTCGCTGGTCGTACTCCTCTGCATCGAGGGGCGGTTCCGCGGACGACACGTCCGCGAGGGGCAGATCCACGGACGACGCATCCGCGACCGGGTGCACGGTACGCAGGTGACGACGCGCAGCGCCGCGTGCGATGCGCAAAGATTCGCGTTCCCGCATCTCGTACGTGGGAGAGGAAGCGGATCGGGAAAGGGATGGGATTGCGGGTGCGGAAACTCCGGCCCAGACCACGAGATCAAAGGACATGCCCCGCACCGCATCGAGGGACGACACGTAGACGCGCCCGTATCGTGCGCCAGATGGTCCGGTGCCCGACTTCACAAATTGCCACGCGAGCGTCGCGCGCACCTCGCTCACGTCAACGGGACCGACGGGCCCGAGGGGCGCGAGTGCGTGGAGTGTGGCGAGGACTCCCGCAGGCTCACGAAGAGCGGCCCGGGCCGTGCGACGCAGCAGTGCAAGCCAGTCGTTCCAGCACGCACGCGCGGGAAATTGCGCGAGAACTTCCACCAGGGGAAGCACAAAGCGTTCGAGATCGGTCAGGTCCGCCAGTTGAGCGTCGAGCACGGCGGCGCGCGAGGGGTTGGCAGCATGTTCCTGGCGACGATTGCGCAAGTCGGCGGAAAGAGCGGCAAGGCGAGACCTCCAGCGGTCCACGCCCCTGACCACGCCGGCCTGGATGAGAAGCGCTTCCCAGCGCAGATGCACCCCCGTCAGGGAAGAATCGGGCTCCTGCGTAGA
>JAJXVI010000367.1 GCA_021782195.1 bacterium
GCCGCTTCCCCTCGTCCTTGCCCCCGCCTCGCCGAACGCTGGCCTCCTGACGCACGCGCCTGGGTTGCCGCGCTCGCGACGGGAAAGACGGAACTCCCCGAAAGCATCGGGCCCAACACCCGCCGCCGCTTCGGAGCTGAAATCGCTCGCTGGATCGACCCCGTACGCACGCGCGACGGCGCTCCGCCACCGTTCCGCACCTGCTTCCGTCTCGTCCCCCCCGCAGCGCCTGCGCCGGGGACGTCCCACGCAGCGCCTCCGCAAGCTCCGCTTGCGCACGAGTCGGTCTCTCGTGCTTCTAACGCGGACGCAACGCCCCGCGTCGCCGCGACCAGAACACAACCCGACTCCCCGGACTGGGCCGTCGAGATCCTCGGGCAGGCCTCCCACGACCCGAGCCTGCTCTGCACGTCGTCGGAGATCCTCGGTACCGACGTGGCCGCCGCCGAGCGCCTGTTGACTGACGTCGCGCGCGCCACGCGCGTCTTCCCGGCCCTCTCCCGCGCCCTGCAACAACGGCAACCGGAACGGTTCGCCGTCACCACCGCGGAAGTCGCGAGCTTCCTGACCGAAACCGCGTGGCTGCTCGAGGAAAGCGGCTTCGGCGTATTCATTCCGCGAGAGCGCGTGGTGCGCCCAGAACAGATCACGGTGCGCCTGCACGCCTGGGACCAGGAGACGAAGGGGGGGCAACCCTCCTCCGGGCTGCTCGGCGCGGACGCGATCGTGAACTATGCCTGGGAAATCTCGCTCGGCTCCGAAACGCTGTCGATGCAGGAATTTCGCGCGCTCTCCCAGCAAAAAGCCGCACTCGTCGCGGTGCGCGGCCAGTGGGTCCTGCTCGACCCTGAACAGATACGGCGCACCGCCAGCGCCCTCGACAACGCGCCGGAACGCATGACGCTGCGTGACGCGGTGCGCTTCTCGCTGCGTGACGACATTGCACCCGTGCAGATCGCGCTCGGAGGCAGGCTCGCCGCGCTCTCCGACCCGTCACGACTCGCCGAACTCGCACCGCCCGCCGACCTGGTGGGGCAGTTGCGTCCGTACCAGCAGCGCGGCTACTCGTGGCTTGCATTCCTGGCCGGGCTCGGCCTCGGCGCCTGCCTCGCAGACGACATGGGGCTCGGCAAGACCGTCCAGGTCACGGCACTCCTGCTCGCGCACCGCGAAGCGGGAAATCCCTCGCTTGTCGTCTGCCCCACGTCCCTGGTCGGTAACTGGGAGCGCGAACTCGCGCGCTTCGCCCCCGGCCTGCGGGTCGGCATTCATCACGGCGCAACGCGGCAGCGCACCGACGCGTTCACCCGCTGGTCTGCTGACCTCGATGTCGTGCTCACCACGTACTCGCTGGTCGCGCGCGACCAGAAGCTCCTCGGCAAACGCGAATGGAAGACGCTCGTGCTCGACGAGGCCCAGAACGTCAAGAATCCGGACGCCGGTCAGAGCCGCGCCGTACGCGGTCTCCGCGCCGGTTTCCGCGTCGCCGTGAGCGGGACACCCGTCGAAAACCACCTCACCGACCTCTGGTCCGTGATGGAGTTCCTCAACCCTGGCCTGCTCGGACCTCGCGAGGCGTTTCAGCGTCGCTTCGTGGTCCCCATCGAACGCTACAATCAGGACGCGCCCGCCGCCCGCCTGCGCTCCATCGTGGAACCGTTCGTGCTTCGGCGTCTCAAGACCGACACCACCATCATCGATGACCTGCCTGAAAAGCAGGAGATGAAGGTGTACTGTCCGCTCACGCGCGAGCAGGCCACGCTCTACCAGGCGACTGTCAACGAAATGCTGGAGCGCATCGAGAGCAGCGAGGGCATTCAGAGGCGCGGTCTCGTCCTCTCGACGATGCTACGGCTCAAACAGATCTGCAACCACCCGGCGCAGTTCCTCGAGGACGGCAGCGCATTCACGGCCCGCCGATCCGGCAAGCTGCAGCGCCTCGAGGAGATGCTCGAAGAGATCGTGGAAGCCGGCGACGCGGCCCTCGTCTTCACGCAGTTCAGTACGTTCGGGGAACGTCTGACGCGCCACCTCCAGGAGCGCCTGGGCTGCCGCGCGATGTTCTTGTCCGGGGCAACGCATCGCGCCGAACGCGACGCGATGGTGACCCGCTTCTGCGAGCCACACGGGCCACCGTTGTTCGTGCTGTCAGTCAAGGCAGGCGGCGTGGGACTGAATCTGACGCGCGCGGGCCACGTGTTTCACTATGATCGATGGTGGAATCCCGCCGTCGAGAACCAGGCCACCGACCGCGCGTTCCGCATCGGACAGCTTCGGAACGTGCAGGTGCACAAATATATCTGCCAGGGAACGCTCGAGGAAGCCATCGACGCGCTCATCGAGAGCAAGCTCGCGCTGGCCGACGCCGTCGTGGGGACGGGCGAATCGTGGCTCACCGAGCTCGATACGACGCGATTGCGCACGCTGCTCGAGCTCGGGTCTGGCGCCGTCGAGGAGGACGAGTAGGTGGCACGCGGAGATTCCTACGACTACGGATACGGCTACCCTCGTCGACAGACCCGCGAGACCGCAGACGGGATACGCGCGCGTACCCGCAACTTCGCCTCCGCGTGGTGGTCGAAGCAATGGATGGCTGCCCTGAACGGATTTGGCTGGAGCAATCGCCTGGAACGAGGCCGTGCGTACGCTCGCAAAGGGCAGGTGCTCGACTTCACGGTAACAGCCGGTGTGCTATACGCGCGCGTACAGGGTTCGCGCGTGAAGCCGTACAACGTGGCGATCACCCTGACGCCGCTTGACGACGCGACCTGGGACCGCGTGCTGGATGAACTCGGTCTGAGAGCCGAGTTCACGGCACGGTTGCTCACGGGTGAGATGCCGCATGACGTGGAGAGCGCCTTCGGGGCAGCAGGCGCCGCGCTGCTGCCGAGTCGCCCCGGCGATCTGAAAGCGCAGTGCTCGTGTCCCGACATCGCCAACCCGTGCAAGCACATCGCCGCCGTGCACTACATCGTTGCTGAAGCGCTCGATGCCGACCCGTTCCTGCTGTTCGCCATGCGGGGACGTTCCCGCGACGCCGTGCTCGACGCCTTCCGCAAACGCCGCGCCCAGCCGGATGGGGGCGGGGACGCGGGGGGGAGCGAGGCCGAGCGCGCCGACGCCGACGTGCGCGCAGGCGCCGCTGGACGCACCGATGCGAGCGCGGGCGCACGCGTAGACGCCCCGGAGCCGCTGGTGATGGAAAACTTCTGGGGCGCGGGCAACACCGACGCGCTCGCGCATCTCGACCCCGGACTCTGCGCGCCCCCCGTGCGCGCCTCGCTCCTGCGTCGCCTCGGAGCCATCGGCGCGTGGACGACACCCGACGAGGTCGTCTCGGTCTTCGCCCCGACCCTCGGCGCAGCCAGTGACGAAGTTCTGCGCGAGACCATCGGGACCCAGGCCTCCCGGTCCGCAAGCACAGGGAAGGCCCGGCGCTCAACCGGTCCGGGTAGGTAACTGCGTTTCCCACAGACCCGCGGCCCGCGCGTCGCCCCATCAGATGCGGCATTGCGCGACGAACATCCGTCTCACGAGCGTGGCCGCGACTTTCGTCCCACATGGTCTTAAGACCATGGACGGATGCACGCGAATATGTTAGACTTAGCGGGCAGGTTGTCAGGAGGATGCACAATAGTCATTTCGATGGGGGCGTGCGACGGGCGCCTGCAACGGCCGACGTGAGGGAGAGCGCGAAATGGTGTTGCGAAAGTCGCGAGGGATGGCTCTCGCAGTAGTGTTGATGGCGTTGATGGTGATGACCGCCATCACCTTCAGCGTGGCAGACGGTTCGGTACAGTGCCTGAACCTCAGCCTGGCGGATCACGCTTCGGAGCAGGCACGGTACGTGTCCGAGGCCGGCGTGAACGACGCATACAACCAGTTGCTCGCCTCACCATCGTGGAACGCGGGGTTCACCGACAAGTCGCTTCCCGGTGGCCACGGAAGCTACACCGTCACGGTCGTGAACAACGTTGGCAGGTACGCCACGGTGACCGCCTCGGACGGCACTCAGGTCCCTCCCAACAGCATCTACGTGACTTCAGTTGGAACAGCCGAC
>JAJXVI010000368.1 GCA_021782195.1 bacterium
GGCCTTTGCTCAGAGGCGCAGCCGTTCATACGCTACAAAACCGGAGACATGGTGCGCATGAGCCAGAAGCCCGACGTGGCGGGACGTGGTCTACATGTAATTGCCGAGGTGGTCGGTCGCCAGACGAGCCCGGTCAGCAACCCGAGCAGGATGAACGTCACCAGTACTTTGTGGCGCGACCCTCCTCCAACCCAGCCAAGGAAGACCGCTGCGAGGGGAACAACTCCGGCAAGGAGCAGGCCCGGGAAATAGACGAGCGGCTTCAGCAACCACCACATCAGAGGTCTCTCCGACTGAACGTGACTTCTCCAAGCAGCTGAAGGAAGACGATCCACATCACGCCGTAGGCCATGGTAGAGAGTACGTACGTCAGGAAGATCGGGTCACCGTGGACGATGGAGTTCTTGAGCTGGAAGAACTCGAAGTGGGGCAGCATTGCCTTGAGGGCCTGGGCGATGTGCAGCTTGGTCGGGAGGAACGTTAGAAACGCCGGCCAGCGCGCATTGCCGAGAAAGTAGCCGATGAACGCATCCGGTAGCCCCCCCATGAGGTAGACGAACACGCCCAGCACGCCGGCCAGCGGGGGCGAGCAGAAGGTTGAGCAGGTCATGCAGACGGCGGACAGCACAGCGGCCTCTGTCAGGTAGCCGACGATGGCGACCCACACGCGCGGATCGTACACGTGCATCGTGATTGCCATCGAGCACTGGAGCGCGGCACCCAGGATCACGATGCTGAACGAGATGAACCCCATGACGCCCAGCCACTTGCCCCACAGATAGGCTCTGCGAGGCAAAGGGCGCGTGATGAGCGGAAGGATGGTCTTGCGTTCAATCTCGGCGGGGACGGTCACGGATCCGAAGAAGAGTGCGAGTGCAACGGTGTAGTAACCGATGACCGTCAGAGCCACGTCTTTTACAATACGGTCGATGGCGCCGAGTCCGAATGCGGTCGTGATACCTGGTAAAATCCAGATGAAGACCGCCAGGAAGAAGGTCAGAAGTTCGATCTGACGGCGCATGGTCTCGATGAGCGTGAGGCGAGCGATGATGAAGGCCGCTTTCATGAACGGTGCTCCGCCTGGGTGATGAGATTGAAAAAGGCCAGTTCCAGCGTCAGACGCTCAGTGGCTACTTGCTGGACGGACCCTCCAACGGCGTGAATCTGCTGGATCTGGCGATCAACCTGTGACGACGGCAGCACGATCATGCTCCCTTCAGAGCTCTGGCTGGCCAACGTTGCTCCTTCTACCAGTTGCGGGCTGGCGCCGCTGAAACGTATGTGTACGGTGCCGCTGACCTCCAGAAGGCGGTCGAGCGGACTGCACTGCAGGAGCTTTCCTCGATGCAGGATGCATATCAGGTCGCAGATGTTCTCGACCTCGGTGAGTTTGTGTGAGGAGAAGAAAATGGTGATGCCTCGGCCCCGGAGGGCAAGGATGATGTCCTTGACCTCTTTCTGGGCCAGCGGGTCGAGGCCGCTCGTGGGCTCGTCGAGAATGAGCAGTTTCGGATTTCCAACAAGGGCCTGTGCAATGCCGAACCGCTGCTGCATGCCTTTGGAGAGTTCTCGAATTCGTGACTTACGCCGATCCACGAGGCGCACCGCTTCCAGGGCGCTCTGACAGGCTTCTCGCTGCTGTGCGCGGGGCACACGGGCCAGGCGCGCGTGCGTCAGGAGCAGCTCCTCGACTGACATGAAGTCGTGGTAGTTCGCGATTTCCGGAAGATAGCCCAGGCACGCACGGGCCTCCTCCGACCCGGCCTGGTGGCCGAAAATCGTGGCACTGCCACTGCTCGGTGACGACAGGCCGCTCAAGATCTTGATGCAGGTGGTCTTTCCAGCACCGTTGGGTCCGATAAAGCCGAAGACTGTTCCCTCCGCCACCGCCAGATCGAGCCCGTGCAGTGCGACAATCTCGGGGCGCCCGCGAGGCTTGTAGAGCTTTCGCACATTGTGCGTCTCAATTGCGAGGTTCATTCGGTTCGTTTTCTGCCTTTCGAACGTCATCCCTGCGTATGGCAGGTCGACTGTCACGGCGCCGCGCCTTTCCGCTCTTTCCCGATGCTTTGAAAAGGGATATCATATCTGATATAACGTTGCACATCCTGGTTTTGTGCCAGATCAACCCGTCGGAGAAATCGCCTCTGTGAAGATTCTGCTCGTCAATCCCCCGTTGAAGGAAGAGGAACGCCGCAATCCCGTCATTGGCACGCTTTTTGCGAATGCCATGCCACTCGGTCTGGGGTATATCGCGGCCGTCCTTTTGCAGCACGGCATCTCTGATGTGCAGATCGTGGACGCCGCCGCGGAGCACAAGACCGCGGAGGACATCGTCGAGAAGGTGCGGCGTGAAGGCATCGATCTGGTCGGCATCTCGGCCACAACCTACAGCTATTTTGACGCGGTGGACGTGGCCCGCGCCATCAAGCGCAAGTGCGGTAACGGGTTTCCCATCGTACTTGGAGGGCCGCACGTCTCGGCCATACCGTCACACGCCATGGACTGCGAGGCGTTTGACTACGGCGTGCTCGGCGAGGGGGAGTTCACCTTCCTGGAGATGGTGCAGAAAATGGGACGCGGTGAGGACGTCAGTACGGTCAAGGGTATCTGCTACCGCCGCGACGACGATCTGATCACGACACCATCGCGCCCACTGGTGAATGATCTCGACACGATTCCATTTCCTGCTCGCCATCTGATGCGAACGCACCTGTATGCGTCACTTCCCACGGACGTGCGCTATCTTCCCAAGTTCACCCAGATTCCGACTCGCGGGTGTCCGTTCCAGTGCAACTTCTGCGACTCCGCCGCGGTGACCGGGAAACGGTATCGTGCGCCCTCCCCGAAGTATCTTGTCGACGAGATGGAGCACATGAAGACCGAGTTCGGCGTGCGCGAGGTTGCCTTCGCTGCCACGACCTTTACGGTCAGTCATCGCAAGACCGAGGAGTTTCTTGACGAACTCGAGCGCCGACGCCTGGGAATGGCCTGGACCGCCTCAACCCGTGTCGACGTGGTCGACAAGGACCTCCTGCGCCGTATGAAGCAGGCTGGATGCTGGTCGATTCGCATGGGGGTCGAAAGTGGCAATGACGACGTGCTGAAGTTCATTCAGCGCGGCATGACGAAGGACGAGGTCCGTCGCGTGGTGACGTGGGCCGACGAGGTGGGACTGCAGATCAAGGCTTTCTTCATCCTCGGCCACCTTATTGATTCACCGGCGACCATCAAGGAGACCATCGACTTTGCCTGCTCGCTGCCTCTCGATGACGTGACCGTTCAGATCAATACGCCGTTGCCGAACACGCCGCAGTTTGCCATGGCTCCACGTTTTGGCACGCTTGACCCCGACTTCTCGCGCTACAACTTCTGGCGTCCGGTCTTCGTTCCCCACGGGATGACACACGACGAGCTTCTGTGGTGGCATCGTGAGTTCTACAAGCGGTTCTACTGGCGCACCAAGACCATCAAAGCCCACCTGCGCAAGAAGCTCTGCCACTGGAACACGGTGGTAAACTATGCAAAGACCTTCAATCTCTTCGTCTATCTTGCGTTCAAGCGTGAGTCGCCAGGATATCTTGGCCACCAGTGACCCTGGCGGGGAGCTACGCTTCGGGCTTTCGGATCACGCGCACGACACGACGTGCACCGGGTTCGGGGTCGAAGTAGCCGATCGCTTTGAGAAATGAACGGATGGCTGGCGCAGAATTCAGCACCCGATAGGAGCAACCCTCGCCCAGCGGGTACTGCGCAGTGTAGTCCTTGCCCCCCAGCAGACGAGCGATCTCATCGGTGACCACCGGACCTCTGGGGCCCCAGAAACGCGAGTCGGTGTCGCCGACCAGGTACCGATCGCGATTGCCTTCCACGTCCTTGCGCCACGTGAAATGATGGATGGCGCGCGGGATGTGCTCGTAGCCGTTTTTGCCCACGCGGATGTGGATATCGCCGGCGATGACGGGTCCTTCCTCGACGATGATGGTTCGTTGCTCGCCCAGAGGATTGGCCACGCCGCCTCTTGTAGCGGTCCACACAGGGGCGCACTTTCCGCTTTCC
>JAJXVI010000369.1 GCA_021782195.1 bacterium
GGGAAGGGTGAGGATGACGGGTGCCTCCCGCATGTGCAGCAGTCGGGAGACGCCTGTGCGCGTGCGGACCACGCAGTTAGGATTGCCCACTTTGAACACTGCAGCCTCTCCATTGCTTCGGGTCAGAGTCGCAACGTGCGAGTCTTTTGTGTAGGCGACCTGGAAGCGCAACGCGACGGCGAGGCGCACGGGACACATCGGCTGGCTGTGTCTCCACATGATCGGAAAGATACCGACCGGCAGGTGGTTCACCTCCACAAGCGTCAGTTTTACGACCACCCCGGGGGGAAGCCCCCCGGATGCGGGTGTACCTGCCCAGGCCGCCGACAGGGGGCCGGAAAGAAACACGCTGAGCGTCGCAATCACCGCCAGCCACATTCGGAAGACAGGCAACCGTTCAAGCAGGGAGGCAGCCGGCAGGACGAATCTGAGCGGACTTGCGAAAGGATGCACCGGCAAGCAGGCTGCCACCTCATTGCACTGCCCGAGCGGTTCCCTGTTGCCGCGCCTGCCGATCTGCAAGACGCGACCGACCAGAAGTTGACAGGACATGCTGGCGGGTCCTTTCACGAGACTCAAGACCCGTGTACGCGCTCTCTCGACCGAGGAGCCTTGCGAATCGCGGTTGATTGCAGATTGCAAGAAGCGCATTGTGAGGTCTACCTCTTCTCGGTACGTCGAGATGCCCGAAGTTCCTGTCACCCGTGGCCGGCTCCATACAGGATTGTGCGCTCAACAGAGCGTAGCTTGAAGCTTGGTGGCTGCACCAATGCGCTCTCTGGCAGAACGCGAGACTCGTTTGCGAAACCTCATCATACCTTCATGAAATATTCCATGACTTCTGGTCTCACGTTCCTGATGGCGGCCGCCAGTGGACTGGTTGTCGCCAACCTGTACTACAATCAGCCCCTGCTCGACCTCATGGCACGAAGCCTCGACGTTGGTACCGCTGCAATCGGAAGCATTCCTCTTCTGACGCAGCTCGGCTATGCTGCGGCCATGCTGCTTCTGGTGCCTCTTGGGGACGTCGTCGAGCGGCGAGGATTCATCGTTGCAACGACGCTCATTGCCGCAGTTGCGCTGGCTACCAGCGCCGTCGCCCCTTCACTCGGCACGTTGTGCGCGGCCAGCCTGGCGACCGGCTTTGGCAGTGCCGTGCCTCAGCTTCTGTTGCCCTTTGCCGCAAAGCTGGCAAGGCCAGAGCAGCGTGGACGAATCATCGGCACCATCATGGGCGGTCTGTTGATCGGGGTTCTCGGCGGGCGTATCGTCGCTGGACTGGTCGGGGCCGCCTGGGGATGGCGTGAGATGTATGCGGCGGCAGCAGGGGTGATGCTGGTGCTGGGCACAGTGCTGCGTATGGGACTTCCCCGCGACGAGCCGCTCGAGCGTGTGAAATATCGTGCGCTGATCGGGTCGACCGTTCGCCTGATGTGGCAGTCTGCTCGTCTGCGAGAGGCTGCTTTGACGGGCGGTTGCTGCTTTGGTGCTTTCAGCGCCTTCTGGGCGACGCTTGTATTCTTCCTGGCACATAGCTACGGCTACGGTAGTCGCGCAGCGGGCCTGTTCGGACTGGTCGGCATCGTCGGTGCACTTGCCGCACCGCTGGCAGGTCGCTCATCCGACGTCCGAAGCCCTCGGTGGGGAGTACGCGCCGGCACGCTCGTCGCGCTTGCGGGTTACCTCTGTTTCTTGCTCGCAGGCACGCATCTGTGGGGGCTCGTGGCCGGTGTGATTCTTCTGGATCTCGGGGTACAGGTGGCGCTCGTCTCAAACCAGGCACGCATCTACGCCCTGTGGCCTGACACCCCTAGTCGCACGAACACCGTCTTCATGGTCGGGTACTTCGGCGGCGGTGCAATCGGATCGGGGTTGGGGGGAACCGCCTGCGCGCACTTCGGTTGGACCGGCGTCTGCGGGGTGGGAATCACGATGCTCTGCGTGGCGCTATCGCTGCTCGCGCGACCGGGTCGACTCCTCGACCGGACGGACGGAGTACTGAGTCCCTCGTAACGGCTCGTACTTTGGGGTCTGCGCAAGATTCTCCGTCAACAACGTGGCAGCTCGTCATCGCAGCGCGCCGTCATCACGGTCGTCGGGTGAAGCGAGCCGTGCGAGGGTACGAAACGCGCGTCAGATGTTCGGTGCAAGGACCTTCTTTACGTCTGCGGGCACGTTCAGGCGTGCCCCGGTGACCGCCACGACCTCCTCGACGCTCACGTCAGCAGCAACTTCCCGCAGGAACAGGCCGTCCACGGTGACTTCCACCACGGCCAGGTCTGTTACGACAAGATTTACACAGGCCAGCGCAGTCAGCGGCAATGCGCAAGATTCAACGAGCTTGGGGCGATTCTTGCGATCGGTGTGCGTCATCATCGCAATCACCTTCCTGGCTCCGACGGCAAGGTCCATTGCCCCGCCCATGCCGGTGACTTTCTGCCCTGGCACCATCCAGTTCGCGAGGTCGCCTCTCTCGGAGACTTCCATCGCCCCGAGCACGGCACAGTCCACGTGACCACCGCGTATCATTCCGAATGACCATGAGGAGTCAAAGAAGGACCCTCCCGGTAGAATGGTGATGGTCTCCTTGCCTGCGTTGATCAGGGTCGGAGAGACTTCGTGGCTGCGAGGATACGGTCCGACGCCCAGCACCCCGTTCTCCGAGTGCAGAACAATTCTGCGATCTGATGGCAGGTAGTTCGCGACCAGTGTAGGCATTCCGATGCCGAGATTGCAGTAGTCGCCATCGCAGAGTTCCTGGGCAACGCGCCAGGCCATCTGGTTACGATTCAGTGGCATTGAATGATTTCTCCCAATCCTGCTGGCACAAGCCAGCCACGCAGGCACGATGACGCGCCAACCCGCACGAGCTGCACGCGGTGGTCGCGCGAGCTATCCGTCCCTGAGTGTCAGTTTCTCAACGGTGTTGCGATAACAGCTTCCTTGAAAGATTCGCTGGACAAAAATTCCCGGAGTGTGGACATCGTCAGGCTGCAGTTCCCCGATGGGTACCAGTTCCTCGACCTCGGCGATGGTCACCCGCCCAGCTGCCGCCATGAGCGGGCTGAAATTGCGCGCTGTCTGGCGAAAAACCAGGTTGCCGTCGGTGTCTCCCCGCTGGGCCTTGACAATCGCGAAGTCAGCAACAAGTGCAGTCTCAAGTAGACAGTCGGTATCGCCAAAGCGGCGCACATCCTTTCCATGGGCCACCACGGTACCGACTCCGGTCGGCGTATAGAATGCACGGATACCGCACCCACCGGCGCGTATGCGTTCGGCAAATGTACCCTGAGGATTGAGCTCAACGTCAACTGTGTTCGCCAGAATCTGCTCTTCGAGGTCCGGATTGCCTCCGACATACGAGCAGATCACCCGCCGAACCTGACGTTTCTTGAGCAGCACGGCCAGGCCCATTCCCTGGTTGCCGCAGTTGTTGCTGATAATCGTCAGGTCTCGTACTCCCCGCCGTTCGAGTTCGTCGATGCAGTTTTCGGGAATTCCGCACAGACCGAATCCACCGCACATGATGGAGTTTCCGTCGCTCACGTCGTGAAGTGCCTCGCGAGGCCCGGCAAAAACCTTGTTGCGTTCAGCTCTCATGACACTCCTCCCGTGGACAGAGCCACCTCCAGGATCTCCAGACCCTTTTCAATGATATCGAGACCATGTTCGAGGTCGATTTGAGAAATATTGAGGGGCGGTGCGATAAGGAGGAAGTTCCAGCGAACGTGCACGTAGAGATTGTGTTCCTCGACGTAGCGGACAAAAGGCGCCACTCGCTGCATGTCATGGGCAGTCGCATTCCACGGCACAAGCGGTGCACAGGTCGGCGCTGAGCGATAGACTCCGTCGTGGGGAAGGTCGCCGGCTCGGGGCTCACAAAGTTCAATGACTGCAAGCAGACCCTTTCCTCGGACATCGCCGACCACCGGGCGCCTGTCCCGCATCTGTCTGAGACGGCGCATCAAGATCTCCCCGAGTGCGGCCGAATTTGCGACCACACCTTCGTCCTCGTACACCCTGAGCGCTTCCAGTGCGGTCGCCACACAGAT
>JAJXVI010000370.1 GCA_021782195.1 bacterium
TGAAACAGAGAGTCCTTTCAACCTTCCGCTGCGCGCTCCCCATAGTTGCGTGTGATGGTCATCTGCACGCCCCGGGGCATGTAGTGCGATCGGATGTCTCGCATTTTGCTGATGACGTCGTCGGCAACCACGATGGCGTTCGACCCGCGGCGTTTTGCAACGCTGATGGTGACTGCCTGCTCGACCCCGTGCAGCGGCCGGTGGTAGGTTGTGCCTCCGACATCCACGCTCTCGGCTCCACTGGGACCCTCGCCAAAGAACACGTAGTTCTGTGATTCCTCGGGACCATCCACAACCGTGGCGACATCTCGCATGTAGATCGGGCGCATGTCATGGGTACCGACGACCACGTTGCGTACGTCGTCGGCACTGGTCAGGAAGTCGCCGGTCCGCAGCACGATCGAGTGGTTTCGTGAATCGTAGCGACCGCTCTCCGCAGCGGAGTTGGCGGCCTGAATGGCGCCCAGCACCTGCTGGACCGACAGACCGTAGGCCCCGAGACGCGCAGGCTGCAGTTCGACACGCAGTTCCCGACGGGGGCCTCCGATGATATCGGTCTCGCTGACGTTGTCGACCTGCTTTATCTGTTCGTCCAGCTGCTCTGCAATCTGACGCAACTGGAATCCGTCGAGCCCGCCCCCGTGCAGGGTCAACGCCAGGATCGGAACGTCATCGATCGAGCGCAATTTGACCAGTGGCGGCCACTGCACACCCGGAGGCACGCGATCCTGGCTGGAGTACAGCTTGTTGTACAGACGCACCAGTGCGGCTTCGGGATTCTCACCGACATAGAACCGCACGATAATCAGCGACTGCCCTGGCTTGCTTGTCGAGTAAACGTATTCGACTCCGGTGATCTCCTTGATCACCTTCTCCATCGGACTGGTTACACGCTGTTCCACCTCGGCCGCCGATGCCCCGGGCATGGCAATCATCACGTCGGCCATCGGAACGACAATCTGTGGTTCCTCTTCGCGTGGAAGAACGACGGTTGCTCCTATCCCCATCAGCAGGGACACCAGAATGAGCAACGGCGTGATCTTGGATTGAATGAAAGCGGCGGCGATACGGCGCGCGAGGCCCGGACTCTCCATCAGTGCGAGCCCTCGCTCTCGACACGAACGGGTGTGCCGTCCGCCAGAAGATCGGTTGGATTGTCCACAACGATCACGTTCGCATTGAGGCCCGCTCGCACTTCGACCTGGCTGCCACGGATCTCACCGACCTTGACGATCCTCATCCTGACAACACCAGAGGCTCCGGAAGGTGGGTTCTGGGTGTCCACGACGAAGACGGAAAGAAGCTGTCCGCGACGGTACACAGCCGTTCGTGGAACTTCGAGAACGGAGTGTTCGCCGCACGCCAGCCGGATGCGGCCATACATTCCACTCAACAGGCCGGGCCGGTACTCCAACGCAACCTTGACCAGAAAGGTTCGTGTCTTCGGGTCGCCGGATGGGACGATCTGGTAGACGCGCCCCGATACGGGACCGCGAATGCCGTCAACCTCGACAGGAAGGCGAGAACCGATGGTCACGTCACGCACGAGACGCTGGGGGGTATTGACGTCAAGATGTAGATGCGAGATGTCGTCGACCTCAAGCAACGGCCGTCCTGGCGTCGCGAGGTCACCAACGTGCACAAACTTTCGGACGACCGCACCGTTGAACGGGGCACGAAGGGTGCCGTACGGCAGTTCGCTCGTGACGACCCCCACCCCCTGACGCGCAACGTCTACAGCCGCCTGGGTGCGGGCCACGGACGCGCGCGACTGCGCGACTGCGGCACGAGCCTGGGTGCGCTCCGCTCGCCAGGCTGTGTAGGAGGCGCGGACGCCCGCAACGCGTGCCTGTGCAAGCTTTACATTTGTATCTGCACGGTCGAGGTCTGCCTTCGACACCGCGTCACGAGAAAACATGTAGGCGGTTCGCTTGCGGTCGAGGCGAGCCTGGTGCAGACTCGCCTCCGCCTGGGCCAGTTGCGCATTGAGGAGGCTCCGGTGCGCGGTAACAGACGCGAGGCCCGCCACGGCCTGGTTGGTGGCCTCCTGGCTCTCGCGCACGGCTGCCGCGGCCAGATCCACGTCGGCAGAGGCCTGCGCGGCCTGGGCATTGACGCTTGACACGTCGATGTACACCAGTGGCTGGCCGGCAACGACGCGGTCGCCTTCTTCAACAGGAATATGTGTCACGAGACCGCTGAGACGAGTCGACAGTTCCGCCGTACGCATCGCGTGCACCGTGCCCGCGAGGGTCAGAACACGTGAAACGTGAACTGACCTCACTCCCACACCTTTGACCGCGACCAGAGGGACCGCAACTGGTGTGCGCTGAGCCTGGGCCCGCGTTCGCCCGGGTGCGATGATGCCCAGCACCCCCAGCATTGCCACAGCCCCGACAAGAACTGCCCCTACGCGCCGGTTCACGAATGGCGGCCCTCTCTCTCGCACGAGCACCCGTGAGGACACGCACAGTCGTGAACTCCAAGCAAGCGCAGGATTGAGACCATCGGACACCACCCCGTAATCGCCGACTGGGCCATGTTCAGGCCAACAAACGCGGTGAAAGCGAACCACCAGTGGCTTACCAGGAGACCGAGAAGAACGCTGAGAGCCACAAAGGTTCCAGCTATCAGGAACAGAAAGCGATGGACAGTCCAGGTATGTGCAGCCATGACCCCTCCAGGAATTTCAATCTTTGATTATTATATGCGGATATGGTTATACCGTCAACGGCAACGACGACGCTCCGTCACGCGCCCCCGGGTACCCATGCAGAAGCGAGTTCCAGTCTCCTGAGACAGTCCCTGCCAGCCGACCATCAAACCATCCCCATACACGAAGCCCAGCGCAAGCAGGTCCCGTCGGTAACTGCATACCCACAAGGCGTGCGTATTTCAACCACACGCAGCCAGACGCAGTTTGCAGGGAAGGGAAGATCACCCGCTTCCTGGAACGAGCCCACATTGAAGGAAGGTAGAAACACACAACGTGTCCACTCGAATTCTTCTCGTACGACACGGCGCGACGCAACTGGCCGCCGAAGACCGCTTTGCAGGGAGCAGCGACATCCCCCTGTCGGACATCGGTGAAATGCAGGCCACACGCCTCTCCGCCCGGCTCGCAGAGCGCCCCATCAACGCGTTCTATGCCAGTCCCATGATACGCACCATGCGCACAGCCTCAATCATTGCACAGCCGCACAACCTCCCGGTCCAAACGGTGGATGCCCTTCGTGAGATTTCACACGGACACTGGGAACAGATGAGCCGGGCGGAGGTTGAAGCCCGCTTTCCAGACGAGTACAGAACGTGGGAGCAGGATCCGTTCACCTTTGCTCCGCTTGAGGGGGAGTCTGGCGTGAGCGTCCTGGCACGCGCACTCCCCGCATTGCGTTCCATTGTGGCGCAACACGAAGGCCAGACCGTTCTCATCGTATCGCACAAAGCAACCATTCGACTTCTTCTGGGAAGTCTTCTCGGTTTCGACCTGCGCGGATATCGTGACCGGCTCGATCAGAGTCCGTGTAGCCTGAATGTCCTCGACTTCAAGGACACCACGCGCGCGCGTCTCATGCTGTTCAACGATGTATCTCACTACGACAATCACCCGCAACCAACCCAGGCCGCACTCTCGAAATGGTGGGACGCCTGCCGGACCTGAACCGGTGCTGGCACGATTCCGGAAACGATCACTGCACGCACGCGAGGCCGCCTCGAAAGTGGCAGTCCACGCGACAATCCTCTATCAATGAGGGGTGTGCGTGAGGCAGCCCAAACGGGGTGGTCAGCCTTCCGCTCATCGTTTGTGGCCAACGCGAGGGTCCGCCTCAACGCCAGGAGTGTCCCGCATCAGTCTGGTGGGCCATCCGTGGCAACAGGAGGCTGAAAATCCCGACGTAGAGCACAAAGTCAAGCAAAGGGCCGAAAGAAAGATACAGTACGGGCATCAGCACCACGCCAAACAGGTGAAGCAGTAGCACGATGAGGGAGTAGCGGGCAACGGAAAAGCAGAACTCATAGAGCAGCGACGCCGCCATCAGGAATGCC
>JAJXVI010000371.1 GCA_021782195.1 bacterium
GGCCACCCAGTCGTTCGAACTCGACCGACCCCTCTGCTTTCGCGCGCTGGAGCGGTTTGCGCGCAATCGCCGTCCGTTTCGTATTCTCGGCTTTCCTGCCCTCATCTGGGACGTCCTCGAGGAATACTGCGAGCAGAAAGGGCACCGTTTCGAGTTCGGTCCGCACTCATACCTGATCACAGGGGGCGGGTGGAAGACGCGCGCCGACCAGGAGATTCCGAAGTCGCTTTTCCGCCGCAAGATCGGCGAGTGGCTCGGCATTCCGCCGTCGAACGTGCGTGACCTCTACGGGATGGTGGAACACGGCGTACCGTACTGCGAGTGCGAGCACGGACAGATGCACGTGCCCATCTACTCGCGGGTGGTGGCGCGCGACCCCGCGACCCTCGCGATCCTCCCGCCTGGCGAGACCGGGTTGCTGCACATGTACACGCCCTATCTGAACTCTTTTCCCGCCCTGTCGCTCCTGACGTCGGACGTGGGAAGGCTTTTTCCCGACTGCCCGTGCGGTCGGAACGCCCCTCGCCTGGAACTTTTGGGGCGCGGAGGCATCACACGTCATCGCGGGTGCGCGATTGCCGCGCTCGACGTGCTGGGTTCCACCACAGGGGAGGCTTGAGCGTGCAATCGCCGGAGACACGACCGCGCACCGCGCAGAGACCCGTGGCACGGGTTCCATCGCAAGATCCAGACCAACGGGGGGCGTGACCATGACATACGACCACTATCTTTTCGGGCGCTTCGAATCGACGGACGCGCCCCTTTCGGCTGACGACGTGACCGCACTGTGCGCGCAGGCGCGTCAGGCGCAGGCCAGCCTGGAGGACTTTCCGCTCTCGCGTCTGCTCGACGTGCTCGACGAGGTGGGGCAGCGGTGGCGCGATCCGTCCTATGAGGGGCGTCGTCAGGCGCTCGCGCACATGCCCGGCATCGTGGGATTTCATCCGACGATGGTGGCGCGGGCCATCGACGCGCTGTGCGAGGTCATGGCGCGTCCGTCGATGGAGCGCAAGATTCGCCTCGAACTCGGCCACCGACACGCGCTGGACGGCTGGCGCTTCATTCCCCCCTACGGCGGTTTTCTGCACGCGCAGGCGCTGGGTGTGGTGCTGCACGTGTCGGCGGGGAACGTTTTCGTGAGCGGGGTCGACTCGCTGGTGGCCGGGCTGGTCACGCGCAACGCGAACATTCTCAAGGTGAGCCGCGCGGACCCGCTGTTTCCGCTGCTTTTCGCGCGTTCCCTGAAGGAAGTGGATGAGACGGGCGTGCTGGCCGACTCGATCGCCGTGGTCTCGTTTCGCGGCGGAGAGCAGGAGGTGGAGCGCGCCTTCAAGTCGGCGGTGGACGGCATCACCGTGTGGGGCGGCGCGGAGGCCGTGCAGGCGTGGCGCTCGGAGCTGCCGTCGCGGGTGCGGCTGGCGGCGTATGGTCCGCGCTACTCGTTCTCACTCGTGACGGCGGCGGCGCTGTCGATGTGCAACCTCGACGCGCTCTGTCGCGCGCTCGCGAGCGATGTGGTGACCTGGGAGCAGCGTGCGTGCTCCTCTCCCCACGTGCTCTACGTCGAGCACGAGAGCGCCATGCTCGATGAGCTGGTGGACGGCCTGACGCGCGCCCTCGAAGAGCAGTCGCGCGAGACGCCGCCCGCCGCGCTTTCGCTCGACGAGCAGATCGAGCTGCTGCGAACCCGCGAACTGGCGCGCCTGCGGGAAGCGCTTGGCGATGGGACGGTGCACGCTTCGCAGGGGAGCACCGCGTGGACGGTCATTCGCCGCAACGACGTGGCGTTCGAGGTGTCGTGCGGGAATCGTCTGCTGTACGTGAAGCCGTATACCCGCTTCGAGCAGGTGATCGAGCAGGCGGAGCGCTATCGCGGCCTCGTGCAGACGGTGGCGCTGTTCGGCGGACCGAGCGAGGTGAAACGCATGGCGACCGCGCTCGTCCGGGCGGGCGTGGATCGTATCACGGAGCCGGGGTGTATGGGCAGCGTGTACGTGGGTTCCCCGCACGACGGTACCTGGCAGCTCGGGGATCTCGTGCGCATGGTGTGTATCGAGTCGATGCCAGGGCCCGACGGGCGTCTCACCGCCGAGGGTTCGGCGTTTAGCGTCGGTCACCGCATCACACCGCCTTACTTCGATTCTTCGTCGCCCGGCGAGCTGCGCTCGAAGTCGCCGACCAAGTGGGCGCGCCTGCAGGAGCTTCTGGCGTTCGCGCGGACGCGGGCGCCGTTCTATCAGGCGCGGATGGAGCGTCGACGCTTCGACGCCTACGTGGAGTTCGAGCGCCTGCCGTTTCTGGAGCGTGGCGACGTCTACGAGAACACGCCACCGCAGGGGGCGGGCCTGTTGACGGGTCCGCTTGAGCGATCGTACGTGTTTGCGAGCGGAGGGTCCACGGGGCGTCCCAAGTTCAGTTTCTATTCTTACGATGAGTTCGCCGAGGTGACGAGCCTGCTGGCCGAGATCTACCAGGTGGCGGGAATCTCGAGCCACGACACGGTGGGCAACCTGTTCATGGCGGGCAACCTCTGGACTTCCTTCATTGTTGCGAACGAGGCGCTCGAGAAGATCGGGTGCGTGACCCTTCCCATCGCGGGCAACGCGGAGATCGAGCTCATCATCCGGTATCTGCAGTTGTTTCGTCCGACCGCGCTGCTCGGCATTCCTTCCATCATCATTCAACTGGCCGAGACGGTGCTGGCGCGGGGGCTCGACATCCGCGTGCGGCTCGTGCTGTACGGAGGCGAGCACATGAGCGCCGAGGCGCGTCGCCTGCTGGAGAGGGCGATGGGTTGCCAGCAGGTCATTTCGGCGGGCTACGCGTCGGTCGATGCGGGCCCGGTCGGTTACCAGTGCTCGCACGCGGCCGGCAGCGTTCATCACCTGCTCTATGACTACCAGTTCATCGAGATCGTCGACCCCGAGACGGGGGACGTGCAGCCCAAGGGGGGCACGGGCGAAATCGTGGTGACCAACCTGAATCGGCGCCTGATGCCGATCATCCGCTATCGTACGGGAGATCTCGGACGGCGGGTCGGCGGTACCTGCCAGTGCGGACGAGCGGGTCCGCGCTTCGAGTTGCTCGGGCGCTGCGACGACGTGATGCGGGTCGGATCTGTCAGTGTGGATCCCGAAAGCGTGGCCGACGCACTCGGTCGCGTTGACGGTGCGTCCCAGCTCTTTCAGGTCGTAGGTCTGCGTGAACATGCGAAGGACGTGCTGGTTGTGCGCGTGGAGTCGGCGAGGGAAGATGAGCGTGAGGCGGTGGCGGCGGGCGTGCGGACGGCCGTGCTGGATGCTGACGGCGAGCTCGGTCAGGCGCTGCGCGAAGGGTGGCTCGGTGCTTTCCGCGTGGAGGTGCTGCCGGTCGGGGGGATTCCGCGCATTCCGCGGACGGGGAAGATCCGTCGTGTGCTGGACCTGCGCTGAGTGCGGCGGACGCCCCGGGGACTGCGCCGGGGGACGGCGCTCGGGGACGCAATGAAGTATTTTGTTCACAAATGTAACATTTTGCTAATATAATTTACATTTCGGTTCGATTCATGGGCTTGTCAGCCTGGACTATCGAGGGATGCATCACATGAAAGGTGGGTGATCCGGGTGTCGCAGGACAGTATTCAGGCGATAGGTTCAGTATCTTCCCGGTCGGGGAGTAGCGCTGCTGGGGGCGTCGGTGGTTCAGGGGCCGTGGGCCCATCTGCTCAGGGTGGTGCATCGTCCTCGTCGTCAACGATTTCGACGACCGACGGGTTCCAGCCGACGTCCGACCTCGACGAAGACGAGGACGGTGCTGCCTCTTCCTCTCAGCCGTCTGATGCAGGCAAAGCCGACTCAACTGACGCGAGCGGCAAGGCGAAGAAGAAGGACGGCGACTCTGACGACGACAAGAAGGCGCGTGAGAAGAAGGAGAAGGATCTCAAGGACGAGATCAACGCCGACAAAAAGAAATTGCAGGATGCACAGCAGTCGGGCGATCAGGCGACGGTGAAGCGCCTTTCGCAGGAGCTTGACGGTCTTCAGAAACAACCGTCGAATCTCC
>JAJXVI010000372.1 GCA_021782195.1 bacterium
CCACGCGAAGGCGAGGACACAGCAACTTCCGCCGTTCGGTTGGGGGGTTCTGGCGCTTGACCGCGTCGGCCGGGCAGGGCAGACACGGCGCTCGTCCCCGTACGTGGGAAAGAGGCGTCGGAACGCGCGGTAGACCCTCCGCCAGTCGGAAATGTCACCGCAACCGGAGCGTGCAACACAGGTGCACGTCCACCGGAACGCACCGGCGCTGCAGCCACTTCAGGAGGAGACTCGGGGGGCCGAGAAGCCTTCGCAACAAGAACACGGGCCGAAGCCTTCGCGACGCGCCCGCCCGGGGAGTTCCCAGCGGCCTGCGCCGCCAGAAGGGGACGTGGAAGGCACCCCGGCATCGCCCGCCCCTCAGGATGCGGACGGGACGGCGCATGCGTGGGGGACGGCGCATGCGTGGGGGACGGCGCATGCGTGGGGGACGGCGCGCGCGGACGGGCCGGGGACGTGACACGCACCCTGCCGGGTTCAGCGGACGGGACGTGCAGCGGGACCGTCCGCGAAAGCGGTGCGCTCGTAGCGCGCGGGGTCTGGGAGACAGTCGGGGCGCGCGGGGTCACAAGTGCCACCACGGGTGAAGACGGGGGTCCTAGCGCAACCGAAAGGACGTGACGATGGGTGGCTCGGTTCGCAGCCACCCGCGGAAACGACGGAGCCTGCCCGGAGGACGATGTCTTCATCGCAACAGGAGCGCCAACAGGCAACGACGGGGACGGTCGGGAGACGAGCCACCACCCGCCCCACAGTAGCACGGCCAGCACGGCCGCAACGCCCAGGAAGCTTCTCTGCATCCTGAAAGACGAACGACGCGCCACGCGAGGACCGTGGCCCGCAACGACGTCACCCGATCGGGCAATCTCTGCACCCCGCGAGAAAGCCTCGACAAATCGACCTCTCAATCGCGCGTCCATTGGCGGAACCATCTCGTGAGCAGCAGCGGCAGGGTCCGGGTTGCACGCCAGGATGAGCTCCTTCTCCGAACAACATCCAGCGCACAGTTCCAGATGAAACGAAATCTGGTCGGCCAGGTCTCCGTGAAGCCCCCCTTCCACAAAGTCAACCAGCACTTCGGGGCCGGGACACAGTGCCTCAAGCCGCGTGGAACGCTGCACGCGAAAGGCGCCGGACAGTCTCGCCGAAATCTCCCTCAGGGTGTCGGCCTCGCGACGACAGTCTGCGCAATGCCGAACGTGTTCGGCAACCCGATGGCTTTCATCCGGTGAAAGGGCACCGTCGTTCCACGCCAGGATCAGATCTGAAATTTGCGAGTTCTGACATGTCATGAGCACCACCAGCTCTCTTGGACAAGAACCGCGTCACGTTCCGTGGCATGCAGCGTGCAAGATACTTGAAGTGAATCTTCACGCCGGCGATGGGCCAAACAGTCGTCCGCGCGTAGAGGATTGGGATCCGGCTGAGCGGCGCTTCGTACCGGCAGGCGAACCATACGATGGCAAAGAGACGGGGCGGCATCGAACTGCACGCAGGCTCTTGCACTGTCGAAAGATACGGGCAGATTATTCCGCGCGTTCACGACGATTCAAGCACCTTCCGCAAGCGCTCGAGGCACCGTTTCAAGCGCGAACACACGGTACCAAGAGGAAGTGACAGAATTGTGCAGATTTCCTCGTAGGATCGCTCACAATAGTAACGCAGGTAGAGAACCTTCTGGCAGTCCATTTTCAGGGTCGCCACAGCACCGAGCACCTCCGACGCCGACTCGCGACTGCACAGTTGCTGGTCGGGCAGTGGATCGTCCGACACCGCGATCGCCGTCGGTTCATCGGAGTCACCCTTGCGCTCCTCCAGCGAATACCCGACCTCCTCTCTCGCGCGTTTCTGTGCAGTCTTCCGACGAATCAGCGAAATGCAGCGGTTCTTTGCCAGTCGCGCAAGAAACGTCGAAAGGCTCGCTTCTCCGCGATAGAGCGGAAGTGCACGAAGAAGCTCCAGAAATACGTCCTGCACGCACTCCTCGACTTCTGACGAGCTCAACTGCCAGCGGGGCCAGGCCACCGTACGACGTACGAGCTGATAGTAGCGGCGATAGAGCGTCTCCCAGGCGGTGGCCTCACCGTTCACGCAAGCATCGATCAGGTGCCGATCCAGGTCATCGCAGTGCGAGGCCGTGGAGACGTGCTCTTCGGATTCTACGTGAGTCGACACAGAAGCAGTCTTGGACCCGCTCCGCGTGTTTCCCTCCGCAGCGTCTCCTCAACCCGAGCAGGACCGCACTTCCACAGGGTGCCCCCCCAACGCTGATTGACGCGACCTTCTCACGGTGCGTCGGCATACAGGTTGACGATGAGGGGCTCCAGGCTCACGGCTGAACGTCGAAGAGGGGCGCCCGCAGGCTGTAGTTGGAAAGCGTCGCCTCGATTGAAAGCGCCTTTCCCCCTTTTTTCATCATGGTCTGCTCCCGAACCATGCCGATTCCCTGGCAGTACCAGCGCTTCGTCTGGATCTCCGAACCATCGGAGGATCGACCTCGAATCAAGATGAGCTGACTCTCACGAAGTTGCCCCAGGACGCGTACGGGACGGGGACCGACCACAGTGAATACAAGCCAGACATTGCCCTCGTCGGCATTCCCCTGCCAGGTCCAGTGACGACCAGGCTGGAGCGGGAAACGCAGGATCGCCTCTGGCGAGTCCAGGAAGAACTCGGAGCCCTTGTGACGGCGCTTGTAGACTTCCACGCATTGAGGAGTGCTCGCAAAATACTCCGCCTGTACCGAGGTCCGGGAAGTACCGACCCAGCTTGTCACGATGTAACACTTCGCGCCATTGACGATCTCGGTGCCGGTCACTTTCATGAGGACGACGTTGTAGTTGGAGCGATACTCCCAGGTGTCCCCGACGGCAAGCGGAAAGAACGCCTGGTCAGCAACAACGTCGGTCTGCGTCGAGCCCCCGGGCAGGGACAAGGGAAGGGGCGAAGAGGTCGAGGTCACGGACGGCGACGGGGACGCGCTGCTCGCGGGCGACGGGGACACGCTACCCGCCGGCGACGGGGAAGGAGCGGCCACCGTCGCTCGGCACGAAAGCGCGATCAGCAAGGCGCCAAGAAAGATGCTTGACGCTCGATTTCCCTTCTTCTTGCGACCCTTCGCGCCACCCACGCCGCGAGGCTCGGGCGCTGCGTCCGCAGGAGTGGAAGCCGGCATCGTGCCCGCAGCAAGCTCGTCCTCAGCAGTTGCGTCCGCACGGTCGGTGAGTGGTCCTATATCGTCCTCGCCACTTGCGAGTACCAGCAGCTTCATGCGTGGGGGCGCATTTGCAAGCAGGGTGAGAAAGGTCGCGCCGCACACAAAAGCGAGCGCCAGCGGAAAGAAGCGCGGCCCGGCCACGAGCAGCAGCAAGAAGATGTAGAGAGCTTCCTCTCGAATCATCTCCCACGGGCGCAAAATTTTCGAAACACAGGTTACGGCACGGCCGCACCCCCCGCACTGCTTTCCCCTGGGCTCGAGCGACCCGCGACAGAACGGACAGAGATAGTGGTACCAGTGAAAAAAGAAGCGGGTGTGGGGAATCCTGGTGAGCAACTCGGTGACGAGCGTGTCGATATGCGGCAAGGAGGCATTGGGGTCGTTGACCAGTTGCACCTTTTCCGTGGAGCCGATGCTGGTCGGCGTGGCGCCGGCCGGACGAGGCCACGACAGTACGATTCGTTTGACGAAGACGCGCCCCTTCGAGTCGACGTCAAGGTGCACGGCAGACTCCCGAACGTCGCGCCAGGACTGGATCCGCTCTGGTGGACGGTCGTGCTCGTCACGATAGGTGAATCCTCTACGAGTGGTCACGACAGAAACGCGGGCCACCCTTTGCTGCCGGAAGACGCGGCGCGTGACGACCAGGAACAGCAGGTACATGATCACGAGGACCGCGAGAAACCCGCCGGGAGTGCGGCGCATCATTTTCTGCACCGCGGGATGAAAGGTTGCCAGCAACAGCGCGGTCACGGTGACCCCCATGATGATCCACGCGAACTTCTCCACGCTGCGCGAACGACGGCCCGCGGGACC
>JAJXVI010000373.1 GCA_021782195.1 bacterium
ACAAGACACTCAACGGCCCGAGCGAGGTCGCGAGATTGTTCGACGGCGGGTAGAGACTTCCTCGGAGCGTGCCCGCGCTCCAGTACCGCCAGTGCAGTTGCAGGTTCGCAAATGCACGTTGTCGAAGTGTTGCTGCTGTGCAATGGATTGAGCTTACCATCACTGTCCCACGGCCCGTATCGGAAACAGCCAGCCAGATTCTCTTTGAGTACGGTGCAACCAGCATCCTTGAGGGAGAAAGCTCGCTAGAGGCGGTGCGCCTGCAGGCCCACATGCGTGCAACCCCCACCGTGAACGCGGACATTGCCGGACTGAAAGACCGGTTGCGTCAACTGCTGCACAGCGCGTCTGGCCGTTACGAGATGCAGGAAGCACCGGTGGAAATAAACTTGAATGCCCCTTTGCCGCCGATCCGTGCCACCGTTGAACCGGCCGTAGCCTGCCAGGATGTTCGTTACATCGGCAACTACCTCGAACTGGCCGCTCCAGGCCAGGATCGTGGAGTCGACGAACGAAAAGCAACCATCTGGTTCGAACCATCGACCAGCGAGCAACCGCAGTTTCCTGACCCGGCCACTCGCCTCGTGGCCGTGGCCCTCGAACGTCACCTTTCGCCTGGCGCGAACGTTGTCGATACCTGCGCGGGAGACGGTTTTCTCTCACTCGTAGCAGCCCGCCTCGGAGCCGGCCGCGTGCTGGCGTACGAAGACGATTCAACTTCAATCGAGACTCTGCGCGATTGTGTATCGAACAACCACCTCGACGGCGTGATCAGCGTCAATCCCTCCGATCAGCTTACCTCGTGGCGCCACCGGCTGGCCGGACGAGTCGGGCTGGCAATCGTCCACAACGTCAATACTCGTACCGCGATTGAACTACTCCCCACCCTGCGCGAACTTCTGGCGTCTAATGGCCTGCTGGTGTTCGGCGGAGTGAAGGTGCCCACGACCAGTCCGGTGCACGACGCAGCGCGCGAGGCAGGCTTTACAGAGGTCGACGTGATTGTGGACGAGGAGCACGCATGCCACGTATACCTCTGCGGGGCTGTGGAAGACGGATGGTCAGCGCCTCCCGAGGCCCGCGTCCTTCCCGAGGGGACAAGCGGAGTCCGTGCCTGAAAGCGCGCTGCGCCCTCTCCTGTTTCAGCAGCTCGAACCCGTCATTGCACTCCACCATCAGACGTGGCGTGCCGACACCGACCCGGAGGCTTTCCGGCGCTACTACATTGAACTGCTCCACACACCGTGGGCCCGCACGCACGTGCGCATCATGGGGTGGTACGCTGGTGGGCGCCTGGTCTCCGCGCTTCGTGTGCATCACCTGGAAGTGCTGACCCGCGGGCGCAAGCGGCTTTGCGCGGGAATCGGGGCTGTGCTGACCCTGCCGGAGGAACGAGGAAAGGGCCACGCTTCCGCAATGATCCGCGCAGCGCTGGAGCAGTTCCAAAATCGCTTCCACTTCTGTCTTCTTTTCTCCACGATCGGTCCCCGACTTTACAGGCGACTCGGATTCTTCCCGCTTCCCAGCTACCAGTACGTGGCCGTTGCCAGAAAGGGAAGGCCGACCGCTGCAAGTCCCGGCCGCGAGGAAGCCAACAGCGTGGCACAGTCAGAAACGCTGTGCAGCGATCCCCCCCCTGAGATGCAGGCACGTCCCTACGAGCCGGACGATCTACCCCGCCTGATGGAGATCTATAATCTCGATGTGTCCATGCGAAACCTCGGGCTGCTGCGAACCGCGGCGTACTGGAATCACCTTTTCACCAGGGAACGCGCTGAAGCGGCCCTGCTCGGTCCATCCGGCGAATCACACCGCACGTGGGTCTGTCTACAGGAGAATCGTGTCGCGAGCTACATGACCGTGCGCACGCTCGACGATCGGCTGCAGATTCTCGAAAGTCCGGCGGAATCTCGTCGGTTCCAGAACTGGATGCTCGACTACGCATTCAACCTCTCGCGCAGCGAGAAGAAGTCACGGATCGAAGCGCAGGTTCCGTTTCACCCACGCGCTGAAGAAATCCACGTCCTGCGCCAACGTGACACGCCCCTGGCCATGCTTGCCCCGATGCACAGCGGCCTTCACCCTCAGGACTTCCCCTACCCCGACGAGAGCTATCTCTGGAGCCGTGATCGCTTCTAGAGGCGCGGCCGAAAAGGTCGCGCCGATCAACATCTGGGGGCTAGAAGGCCGGCCGATCTACTATATCTTGTAGGTTGCGGGATACCCGCAACCATCAGAAGGGGGTTTTCGGCCGGGCTTCTAGACACCCAACCGACCGGCTCCCACCCATCCGCATCCGGGGTCCGGGAGGCTGCCCGATCCACGTTCCGCAGGCGACTTGAGGCTTCCTCCTTCCCTCCCCGCTTTCGCCGGTCCGGGAGGCTGCCCGATCCACGTTCCGCAGGCGACGGCGAGGACCCGCAGGCCACTCGGAGGGCTACGACCGCCGCGAACAATCGCGGGGAATCCGGTCTCGCGTCCTCACGTCGCAGCACGTCCACGCGCAACGTGTGCAAAGCCCGAAGAGGGAACCGGCCAAGAATGCTTGAAATACGCAGAGACGCGCCTCAGACCGGTGACAGCGCAGGGGGGTATCACGGTGTTGACCGGAACCGACGGAGGATTCCAGTGCTACCCTCCACCACGATTGAACTCAACGAGATACCAGACGAGGACAGCGGCGCCAGGCGCTTGGGTCGCCTGGCACGGGCCTACACAACCAGCATCGGCCTGCACGACGTGTACCACTTGCAGGGACGCCTCGACGGCAAGACGATTCGTGAGGTCGAATGGACCCCGGCAGATGGCGACCGCACTCTTCTGGGCATGGTGGCCGACTACCGGGAGTACTTTGAGGGAATCAGGTTTCCTCCAGTCGACACACGCGTGCTACCGCACGATGCTGACGCAACCATTCGCGCCCATGGAGTGGGACTTGGCCTCCTGACGGTGCAGGGGACCACCGATCTGGCGATTCGAATCCGGTCGCTGGTAAAAGCAGTCGAAGCAGCCGAAGCGGGTGATGACGAAGCAGCCGAAGTCGACGCTCCGGACGCAGGCGACCTCGGTGCAAGGACCCGCCAGATAGCCCTGTACAGACTCACATGGCCTTCTCGCCAGCCCGGTGACCGAAAGACCATCGCAACCCGGGTGACACTCGGATTGCAGCAGGGACTGCGAGACCGCGCGCCTGCAGTACGAGAGGCCGCGGCCGCGCTTGTCGCACGATTGCGAATTCTCGCGCTCGTCGACGATCTGCGCCGTCTGCTGGATGACCCCGAGGCGTCAACGCGTGCGGCGGTCATTCGTGCACTGCGAAGCATTGATGGTGTTGCCGCCATCCCGGCCACGGTCGGCATGCTCGGAGACGACAGCGATTCGGTCCGCCAGGCAGCGTTTGCGACATTGAGTCACCTTCAACATCTTCCCTGGCAGCGACGCAGGACGCTCATGGACGACCTCGCAGACGAGATCCTTGCGGCGTGGTCATGGTTCAGTGAAGAGCAGCGCGTGCAGGTCCTCGACTGGACCATGGGCTGTCAGGGCGATCGGGTACTTGCCGCACTGCTCGCAATCGACACGCACGAGGAAAGCTCGGCAATCCGAGCCCGTATTGTCACGGCGATCGGTTCAATGGAGCGTGCCGACGCGCTCCCCCCCCTCGTCCAACGTCTCCAGGACCCTGACCCCGAGGTGTGCACCGCGGTTATCGAAGCCATGGCCTACGAACCGCTACAGTCTGCGTTACGCAAAGACGCGGCGCTGCTCGCCACCGTACTCAAGAGGCTCGAGACATTGAGTGTGACCGAGGCCGGTTGATCTGTGCAGTCGCGCACCGGTCGGCGCTTTGCACTTTTTGCCGAAGTCGTGGGAGTGAGCATGCTGTTCACCCTCCTCCTGTCATTGCACTTCCTGCACTTTCGGAGAGTGAATTCTCTGCCATTTGGCGATTATGCGCGGCACATCATCGAAGCCCTTGAGGTCGAAACCGCTCTCGTCAACCACGCTCCGGAAAAACTCCTGAAC
>JAJXVI010000374.1 GCA_021782195.1 bacterium
AGGTGAAGCGGTGGTTTCTCGGAGCGTGAGCTCAGAGAAGTCAGTGCAGCCCGCAATGATGTTGCGGGCTGCTGTTGTTCTCGCCGCCACGGTTGATCTCGCAACAGCACCGACCCGGGTCGAAAGAAGGGAACGCGAGAGACACGGAGCCGGGCTGGTCCGCTAAAATTGGGCAGGCGCGAAGACAGGGAGCATTGCGAATGTGAGGAATGCTCCGTGGATCTTCTGGAGGTGCCGTATGCCGATCGCAAGTCCGCCCGTTCCTGCTGAAAACCGTTACACGCGTGACCGCGCCCTGCAGACCCTGCTGGAACGGTTCGTATCGAAGACCGCCATGGCCTGGGCCGATCCGGTGCTCACTGAAATGGGGCGCCTGTCCGCCAGCGTCATCCCCCCGCTCTCCGAACTTGCCGACCGGCACGGTCCGGTGCTCCGCCCGCGCGACGCCGAAGGGAACGACACCGGACACATCGAGTACCATCCGGCATACGAACGAATGCGCCACCTGTCCTATGGCCAGGGGCTCGTCGGCGCCTATTACGACCCGGCCGTTCGCGCGACACTCGGCGAGGGGCTCGAAACGGTCAAGTTCGCCCAGGGATATCTCTTTGCCCAGGCTGAACAGGGCCAGTACTGCCCGGTCTGCATGACCGACGGCACGGCCTATCTCATCGAACGTTACGGGAGTGCCGAACAGAAGTCCCGCTTCCTTCCACGTCTTTGCAGCCGCGACCCCGAGACCCTCTGGGAAGGTGCGATGTGGCTGACGGAAAAGGCCGGCGGATCCGACGTCGGCGCCACGGAGACCATTGCCCTTCCGCAGGGGAGCCGCTGGCTCCTCGTCGGTGAGAAGTGGTTCTGCAGCAACGCCTCAGCCGAAGTCGCAATGGTTCTTGGCCGCCCACGCGGCGCGGTCGCCGGCACACGCGGCCTCAGCCTCTTCGTGCTCCGGCGTCACACGCAGGAAGGGCTCTTGAACGGACAACGCCTGGTCCGATTGAAGGAGAAACTCGGCACCCGCACCATGCCCACAGCCGAAATCGAACTCCTCGGCGCAGAGGGCGAGCTGGTGGGCGATGAGGCGCACGGTTTTGTGCAGATGACCGACATGTTGAACCTGTCGCGACTGTACAACTCCGTCGCCGCGCTTGCCCTGACCCGACGCGTGCTCGACGAGTCGGTAGACTGGTGCCGCAGGCGTTCCGCCTTTGGACAGCCGATCTCCGAATACCCGATGGTGCGCGCCACGCTTGCCGAGATGGCCTGCGAACTGGAAGCCGCCATGCATCTCGTCTTCTACACGACCGCGATGCGCGGACGATTCCTTGCCGGCACGTCGACGCCCGAAGACCGGTTGTTGTTGCGCCTCTTGACCCCACTGGCCAAGTACAGCACGGCACGCATGGCCGTGCGCGCATCCTCCGAGGCGTGTGAACTGCACGGCGGCAATGGATACGTGGAAGAGCAGGTGGTCGCTCGCTTCTATCGCGACGCGCAGGTACTGCCCATCTGGGAAGGAACCACAAACATCCTGGTTCTTGACGCCATGCGCAGTGTACATAAGAATGGCGCCCACGTCGCCCTGTTCCGCCTGCTACGGGAAAATGGTCAGGAGGAATCGGCATGCGAACTGGAAGAGGCCCTGGAAGCACTGATTGCAGACCGAAACGCCACGAATGAAATGCTGCGTCCGTGGTGCGACGCCACCGTGGTGGCCACGCAGCTCGCGCTGCTGACCGCCGCCGCGAAAGACGACCGTACCCGGCTGGTGACAGAACAATACCGTCTGCGGCACACCGATCCCCGACGCCACGGCCTCCGTCCCCCCCACCTCGCACACGGCACGCGCGTGCTGGAGCAGATCCTGGGTCGCTGAACACGACGCCCCCCGTCGCCCCGAACCTGGAATTCTACCGCGCGAAGATGCTGGCGAACCGCTCACGCGGCACTGACGACGTCATCGCTCGGTTGACCTCCACATCCACCGAGGCCGGTCGGCGTGCAGGCTTCAGAGTGAGCGAGCACAACGTATTCCGAGCGCATCGTCGTCGCGACTTCGCGGATCTTCCGGGCGTCGCGTGGCACCCCGAAAACAGAGCGGACTGTAGTCGCGCCACGAACCACCCCTCACCACGACGAGGTCCGATGCACGTTCCTGTTGATGCAACCGCACCTTCGGGCCATCGCACCAGATGGAAGCCGTCCACGCTTTGACGTTTCCCGCCATGTCGAAGGCACCGCAGGGACTGGCGCCCGTCGCGAAAGCGCCCACCGGTGACGGTTGCGAAACCTCGTGCAGAGCGGACGGCACGTCATTACAACAACGCGTCGGATCCCACGAAGCCCCCCACGGGAAGGTGCGACGACCCGCGCCGCGCGCAGCAAGCTCATACTCGGGCTCGAAGGGAAGTCGCAGCCCCGCCCAGGCACAGTATGCGCGGGCATCCGCGAGGTTCACGCACACCACTGGAGCGTTCGGGCCCCATTGCCTGGCACGGTCCCGCCAACGGCGACCCGCGTCATACCCCGTTTCACGGACGAAACGCGCAAACTTCTCGTTGGTCACGGGGGCGCGGGCAATCATGAAAGTGTGCACCGTCACGTCACGCGCGTTTCGTGTGTCGTACGGCAGCAGACCCTCCCTGTCGTGACCATAGGTGCGACGAAGTTCCGTGGCCTCATCCGGCCTCGTCCCCATTGTGAAGCTAGCACCCGACACCTCAATCAACGTGGTCCCGTCCGCAACGTTACGGTACTCGCGGCACCCCTGGGCATTTTTTCCCAGATAGCGCAATGCACGCGATGATGGACTTCCTGAAAGTTGCAAGGGGCGCTCTGTACGGGTCGGCGCCGTTCCGCGGGCTCCGCGCGCCACGACCTTTGCGAAATCGTGAAAACCCATCCACGCGCCTCCCAACAACGCCAGCAGCAGAATCGTTGCCAGGGATCGCCCTCTCAGGAACGCACACACCCGGCTCGTGACCCCCGCCAGACGCGCGGAAGTGAACGGTCCTCCCTGAGATCCGGGTTCACGTCCGCGCGATGCTCGATTCGCGCCCCCTCCGGTCGTCCCGGCGAACGAACGCTTCCCGAACCCGGCGCGCGCGCGGTCGAGAAGCCGGCGAGCGTCTGACACCGAGGCCGGTCGACCCGCGGGGTTAGTGGCCATCAGGCACTCGAGGGCGTCCCACAGCGCGTCCGGAACTGCCGACGGCTCTGTCGAAAAATCGCGCAACAGACCCCGTGCGCCAGTACGAAGGCTGGCTTCCGGGGGAACCTGGCCCGTCAGTGCGTAGAACAGCAGTGCACCCACGGCATAAAGATCGCTCCGCTCGTCGGCGAAACGCGTTCCGTATTGCTCGGGCGCGGAATATCCGAGCCGATGCGAGGCACCTTGCACATCGCGTGGTGATCGGGGAGGCTTTGCAATCCCAAAATCGAGCAACTGCACTTTCCCATTGGCCGTACACATCACATTCGACGGCTTCAACCCTCGCACCATCACCGGCGGCTTGCAGTTGTGCAGATGTTCCATTGCGTCAAGCACGCGATGGGCAAGTTCAATGGCTCTGTCCGGGGCAAGCGGGCCTTTCTTCGCCACCTGTTCCGCGACGGTGTCGCCAGCGACCAGCTCCGTGACGAGGTATGCCGTCCCATCTTCCTGGAACGCCTCGACAACCCGCGCCAGGTTGCGGTGCGACAGGTCGGAAACCACGTGTGCCTGCCGCTCGAAGTCGCCCAGGAACCTACGTCGCTCCGCCGTACCCGAGACACGCACCGCCATTTCCTTGAGCGCCATCTGCTGATGCAGACGCAGGTGCGTGACCCGGTAGACCCCGCCCGCATCGCCGCGCCCGAGCAGTGTCTCAACCCTGTATCGATTCTGCAGGATATCTCCCGGAGCCAGCATCCCGTCCTCCAGTCATGACCTGCGCCACCGCCGCATCTGCCATCCCAGGTGCGCCCACGCCTCGGTGGATCTTCCGCGCCCCGGACGTCAATCCTACCTGTCACCCACTTCCAG
>JAJXVI010000375.1 GCA_021782195.1 bacterium
CTCGAAGCCTTTCGAAACGCTCTTGTTGGCACCGCCGCGCGGCGCGTTACAACCGCGGCGCCATCCGACGGCCCCACGGCTGCACCTGCACCAGCCCCATCTGGAGTCGTCGAAGAGGTGTGCGTGACGGAACCAACTCCAACAGCGGTAGCCGTTCCAGTTTCGCTTCCTCCGCCGGACCCGGAACCCGAGATTCCGCGTGTACGTCGTCTCGGCACCCATCGGGGGCCTTCACCGGCAGGGGTCGTGGTTCCTGGACGCAGACCAAGAGTCGCGCCAGCCCAGTCGGACCTGGCTGAACAGGTGGAAGTGACGCTTCTATACACAAGAGTGCAGGGGCTCCAGGAGATGCTCGATCATCTCTCTGCCCTGCAGGCACTCGAGATAGTCGGCGTTTTCGATCGAACCGTGGAGGCTCTGGCAACGATTCACCGCGGGCGGGTACTCGAGGGTTCCGGTTCGACGCAGGTCATGGTCTTTGAGGGCAACTCGTCCACCAATCCGGTTGGTGCCGCCGCAAAGATGACACGGCGCTTGAAGCAGGTGGTCGCTGAACTTCCGATACGAATCGAGGAAATTCCCCCTACCGACCTGTTTCTTAGCGCCGGTATCTATTCGACCGTCGTGCGCGTCGCGAGTGACACCATTCTCGATGACGTTCTGCGACGCGACGGACTCGGCGGTGCGCGTCGCCTGCACGACATCTCTGCATCTGAACGCCGGTACGCCATGCTCTGCGAAGCAAGCTGGAAACTTCTCCCTGAAGGTTTTGAGACCCAGCCTTTCAAACGACTCTATATCAGCGGTCGACCTGAACAGGTACAGGTGTACGAGCTGCTGGAGTTGCCGGCGCGAGTAGCGCAGTGATTCCGACCGAGATTGCGCTGGGTGGCGTGGTCGACCGCCTGTTGTCATCTGTGAGGCGCGACGAATGCGTGACTGCTGTCCACACGGTATCACCGCAGGAGGCGCGCTACGCCGAGTGGCCCGTGTCGTTGCATCCTCGATTGCTGACCTGTATGCAGTCGCGTGGCATCCACCGTCTGTACACGCACCAGGCCCAAGCCATCGAGCACGTGCATGCTGGGCGAAACGTCGTGGTCGTGACCCCGACAGCCAGTGGCAAGACCTTGTGCTATAATCTGCCAGTGCTTGACGCGATGCTACGCGACTCCGACGCGTGTGCGCTGTACCTGTTTCCGACGAAGGCACTTGCTCAGGACCAGCTTGCTGAACTCCAGGAAACTGTCGCATCTCTGGAGGAATCCATCGGCATCCATACATTTGACGGCGATACTCCAGATGACGCCCGTCGTGCCATCCGCTCTCGTGCACGCGTCGTGCTCACAAACCCGGACATGCTCCATAGCGGCATCCTTCCATTTCACGCACGATGGTCACGTTTCTTCCAGAACCTGCGCTACGTGGTGATTGACGAGCTTCATACGTATCGTGGTGTTTTTGGCAGCCACCTGTGCAATGTCTTGCGCCGGCTTCGTCGCGTGTGCGCGTTTCACCAGGCAAATCATTTCGCCAGCAGAGCGCCAAACGTTGCGATTTCTGCCGAGTGTGTCCAGGCCGGCGCTGTATGCGCCGGACAGTCAGACCGACCGGCCTTTGTCATGTGCAGCGCAACCATCGCAAATCCGGCGCACCTGGCGGCTCGCCTCACCGAAAGTGCCGTCGAACTCGTAGAACAGAACGGCGCACCGCGTGGTCGCAAGGACTTCATCTTCTACAATCCTCCTGTGGTCGACGCAACGCTCGGCATTCGTCGTTCGTGTATCAACCAGGCCCGCTGGATTGCCTCACGCTTTCTTGGAGCCGGTGTTCAGACGATTGTTTTTACCACCAGCCGACAGAATACCGAGGTATTGACGCGATACCTCAAGGAAGACATTGAGCGTAGACCGGATGCGGTCGGTTCAATTCGCGCATACCGCGGGGGTTACTTGCCGAGCACTCGGCGCGAGATCGAACGCGGACTGCGTAATGGCGAAATATCTGGCGTGGTCAGCACCAACGCGTTGGAACTCGGGATTGACATCGGGATGCTGGATGTGGCTGTTCTTGCCGGTTATCCGGGATCCGTGGCAAGCACCTGGCAGCAGGCCGGAAGAGCAGGGCGGCGCAGTGATCGATCCGTTGCTTTGCTCGTCGCGCGCAGCGAGCCGATGGACCAGTTCATCATCACCCATCCAGAGTATTTTTTCGAGCGCTCACCTGAGCAGGCGTTGATCAATCCGGACAACCTGTTGATCCTGCTCAGTCAAATCAAGTGTGCGCCATCAGGGCCGCGCCTCGCACGGTGCGTCGGTTCCGGGGGGGAAAAGCTGGTGGAGATACTCGCCTATTTGACCGACTCCCGTGTCCTGCAGCGCCACGGTAATCGCTGGCACTGGGCACTGGATGTCTATCCGGCAGATGGGGTCAGTCTTCGCAGCATATCAACCGAAAACTTTGTCGTCATGGACGCCTCCAACGGCAACCGCGTCCTGGCGGAGGTTGACTATCGAAGCGCTCCGAGCACGCTCTACGAGGACGCCATCTACCTGTGCGAAACCGAGAGCTACAACGTCTCCCGTCTCGATTATAAGCAACGCCGCGCCTACGTGAGAAAGGTAGACGTCGACTACTACACGGAGGCCATCAGCCACACTTCGGTCAAGATCCTCGAGACGTTCGAGTCGGCCCCCAGACCGGTAAGTGTACGTGAGCACGGTGACGTGCATGTGGTCTGGCGCGTGAGCGGTTTCAAGAAGATGAAATTCCACACGCGCGAGAATGTCGGCTACGGCGAGGTGAATCTGCCGGATCAGGAAATGCATACCACCGCCAGCTGGCTCACAATCAAGCCTCCAGCGTGGACCGGCCTCTCCTGCTCGCGAGCCGATGTACTCGATGGTGTGATCGGTCTGGCTTTTCTCCTCCACCACATGGCCCCCCTGCACCTGATGTGCGATATCAGCGACATTGCGCATTGTGTGGGCGACCTGAATGCGCGCTGGTTCACGGATACGGGCGAACTCGAGCGTGGGCGACTGACCCTGAAGATACGCGAGGCTCCTCCGACAGATGGGGCTGGCGAAAGAAATGTTACCGCTGCGGGCACGGAACTGGCGGCAATTCACGCTCTTGATGCAATGGATGTCTTCGAGCCCACAATCTACCTTTACGATAATTTCCCTGGCGGCATCGGATTCTCGGCTCCGCTCTTCGATGCACTGCCTGAAATCCTGCGACAGGCCCTTGACTGCCTCAACGCCTGCCCGTGTGAAGTCGGCTGTCCGTCCTGTGTTGGCCCGATAAACGAGGTGGGTACGCGTTCGAAGGCAATTGCACAGGCTCTGGCTGCACGACTGCTCGTCTGATGGACCTTCGCGCGCGTCTTGACGCACTCACGAACACTGCGCCCGTTGCACGCGGGGTTGCTTCCGACGCGAGCTCCGGCGACCTGCGCGAGCGCCTGCGGCGCCTGGGACACAACGCGGAAACCTGTGCTGTGGCTTCCCCGGCCGGGAAAGGACGGCTTGATTCCCGTTTTGGGTCCTTGCAAGCAGATCAGGACGTTGACAGCCAGGCACGAGAGAATCAGCCGACATTTCCTACAGTCACCGGAGAGGAGACCGCTGAGGCTTTTCCCTCCCTCTCGGGGGAAAAACGTTGCTTCTCCTTCGAGAACATACACGGGGGCACGTTGGTCGGGTCAGGAAATTCTGCGTACGTGCGCATTGACCGAACACTAGACGACGGTGAATGTGAGCTTGCACTTCCATGGCTACAGCATTGGGGAACCGATGGGGTGCGTTTTCTCAGTGTGGACGAACGACTGTTGCCCCTTGACCCCAGGCGCGCCCTGTTTATTGACACGGAAACGACCGGTCTTGGGGGCGGGGGCACGGTGGTGTTCCTCACGGGCTGCGTGTACTGGCACGAAAACAGATTCTGGCTCACTCAATTCTTTCTGCCCGGACTCGAGGCCGAGCAGGAAATGATGCGATGTCTGCTCGCGTTGGT
>JAJXVI010000376.1 GCA_021782195.1 bacterium
CGAAACTCTCCCATCAGCAGTTGGCGCAACGCCGGAGGTGTCGACCCGAGAAGGTCGTGCACTCGACCTTCTCGGGCGCGCCGCTGTCGGGGTTCTCAGGAATCCCTTCAAGAATCTATCAAGGAATCTGTCCAGATGGATACAAAACGTTTGCTTCTGACGTCTTGCTTCCACGCCTTCGCATCCGTTACCATGGAGACTGAGCATGCCAGCGCCCGTGGCCGGGCGGCTAACACAGAAGCCGGCAGGAGGGACGACAGGTTGATCGACACGCGCTTGAACGCACCGGCACACCTTCGCACGGGCAGCGTCGTGAGTCCGTTTGCGCGTCGCGAAAGCGACGCTCCGGCACGTGCCGAAAGCCACTCCGGCGCCTCCGAACCGCAAGATTCAACCTGCCTCTCCGCAAGCTCAAGCGTGCGCCTCGCCGGTGTCGGTCAATCCTCAAGAAGCCGTCTTGCCACGCTCGGTGCCGCGGTAGCGCTGGGCCTGGGAATCCTGGGGGCTGCGACCCCGGCGCTCGCCCAGGCTGCGACAGATGCTGCGACGACAAGCCAGCGTCAGGTCACCCCCTCGTCGTCGGGCACGCCGTCCGCACGCAGTGCCCTGGCCGCAACGCAAGAGCAGGGATCGAGCTCCACGGAAGCGCAACCGCCCCCGCCCCTGCCGCCTCCCCGTCCCCAGGATCCGTCCCCCCTCCGCATGAACATCACGCGAACGAACCACGCCTCTTTCGACACGCAGATCCAGTCGTATCCGGGCAGTCGTTACGCATACGGCACGCTTGACGTGGGCCACCAGTACGCGCTTGAACTCGATCAGGGCCCGTGGCGCAGCGAGACCTTTACCGATGCGAGCACGCAGTTGCGCGTGGGCACGCAACTCGACGAGCCGCACCCAGCCGGCAGCATCTCCGCGGGCATGACGCTGGGCGAGAACCTCTCACGAGATCTCGGAAATGGCTTCAGCGCCTACGGTCACGCCCAGGTGCGCGCCCAGGCTGGAACCGGCACGCAGTTCGACAATGACACGCCCCTCGACGCAGTCTACTCTGAAGAGGCGATAGGCGCGCAGCACACTGACGGTGTGACCACGATCTACGCCGAGCCGTTTGCCCAGCAGGTGCACACCCTGAACAGTGCAGTCGGCCACAACCGCTACGGCGTGCGGGTCGGGGCCACGCATCAGGTAACCGAGACAGATCAGGTCAGACTGGAAGTCAACTCCTCGCATTACAGCTACTCAAACGGGGAGCAGGAAAACGGCGTCGGAGTTGAGGCCGGATGGCTGCACAAGACGGGCCACGTCTGGTGGGGGCCAGAGGTCGGGGTCGAGCATCGAAGCGACAACGACAACCGCCTCAACGTCGGCATCTCGGTCAAGTTCTAACGAAAGCGTCCGCGACGGTGCCCCACCCGGAGTTGCAGGCTTTCGCAGCGTCGGGGACTGATGCGCGCCGAATCCCTGGGCGCATCGCGCGGATGGGCGCAGAGAACCTGGCGAACGCACCAACGCGGAAGGACGTGACGCCGAATCCCTGGGCGCATCGCATCGATGCGCACTGAAAGTCAGTTGATGTCCGGTGGAGCCGGGGGGATGACCGGCGCGAAGTGGCCAGCCGTCTGCCAGTCCATCATCATCTGGAACCGCGCATCCTCAGCGAGGTGCGGATCGTTCACCAGCACGTCGCGACTGGAGGCGTGCGTGGTGGTCGCCCAGTCGTCGCTCGCGACAAGCACCGTCTGGCTGTCAAAAACAGCCGTCATCGCCGTCAGATGCTGTCCGTTCGTATCTTCAAACCATCGAAACGGAATCTGATGGTCAGGCTCGGAAAACTCGACCGCAGCACCCAGATTGTTGACGCCCTTTGAAAAGTCGCCGGCGGAATGTTCGAGCAGCACGTTCACGTCGACGCCCTGGTCACTGGCATCTTTCAGCGCGCGCACAATCTCCCCGTCGCGCAGTCCGCGCGCTTCGATGAAAATCGTATGTCTCGCAGCACGAATCTGCGCAAGCAGCGCATCCCGCGTCTCCGAGTGCGTTGCGTCGTTACGGAGGACGCGCGTCCACGCGTTAAAAGAGTCTTGCGGTGCGCCAGGCGAGGTCGATCCGGTCAGCGCGGTCGAGGCCGGACCGCCCACCAGGACGCTCTGCGAAAGGTTGTCGTGCTTGCTCCATGCCCAGGAGCCCACCATCGACTGACCATCGACCGAGAGGGAGGAGCCCTCCGCAGCACCGGCCTCGGGCCGGACGTGCACGCCCGCGGCGCTCATCACATCGACCAGCACGGGGTCGGCGTTCTGGAGGCGGACTTCTACGCGCGAACCAGCCGTGGCGCGTCTGGCGAGGGCCATCGCGAGTCGGGATGCATCCGCACCGTGAAAGGACGAGGTTTCAAGTCGAATGAAAGAATGAGGGCCGGCAGTGCTCACGAGATGAAAGGCGCGAACGCGGGCGGCACCATCACCGTGAACGATCTCGACGTAGTTGCGCGTGTATGGCAGAAGCGACTCGGGACGCACCACCGGACGCCCGCACACAATCTGGCTGCAGGAGGCTGGCGCGCTGGAGAGCACGGGTCGGGCCTGCGCCGTGCTGGCGACTCCCATCAGGGAGATTCCGGCCATGAACGCCGCCGTGAGGCAACGGCGAAGTTGTGGCGACTCGACGTGAACAGCCGCGGTGTGAGCGTCTACGGGAAGCGCGATCGGAGGGGAAGAAACCCGAGATGACGCGGACACCGCCGCAGGCGCGGCGGGGGAAAGCGCACCGGCAGGTTCCGTGCGAGGGGGAAATGGACTCTTCACACGTATCTCTGAAATGCTCACCTGATGATTCTACCAGAAACTACGCCTCCCGATGTTGAGGGATTGTAACATTCCTTCAACATCGGGAGAGGCAGGTTCTGCTACAATGGGGCAGTGAGCATCCGTGAATCGCGTGTCATGAACCCGTTCCTGCACCAATCGTCATCAGCTCCGCCCGGCGAGGCGAAGTCGGCTGATACGGGCGGCGCCGACGATGCACCTCGTACGACGGGGAAGCCATCACAGGGTCCGGACGCAGCGCCAGTGGAGACCTTCGCCGCGGCACCGCACGTCGCTTCGACGCCGCTGTCGAGGCGGCTGGCCGGGTGCGCCATGAGCCTCATCTCGCTCGCGGGTACCGCGGGGCCGGCCATGGCGCAGACAACGATCCGCGTGCCTTCATCGACGCTCTCACAGGTCGTCCCCACTCGACCCTCCACCGTACACGGGCCGCCGCTCACCATGGTCGCCGTGGGAGACAGCCTGACCGCCGGGATGCAAGACGGAATCCAGCGCGCTGACCGGCAGAAGGCGGGCTACGTGGCCCTGGTCGCGGCTGCTGCAGGCATCCCGATGAACCTGCCCCTCATCACAGGCGGCTCGGTCCCTCCCGGCTTCTTTGCCAACACCATCTTTGATGTAAACAAGGCCCTTGCGCTCCGCAAGCAGATGATCAAGCAACTGACCCCTCTGTCGCTATACCTTGAATACGTGGGGATGACCGATCATTACGGTGCGGTATGGAGCCTCCCGGGCATGGGCCACCGCGACCCGGCCACATTGAACACCCCCAAGCATCCCCAGGGTGATTTCGCGGTCGCCGGATTCAAGCTACGCCAGATCAACGACGTGCGCAGCGAACAGGATTTCGTACGCGAGATCAGCCGCCGAATCGAAGGGCCAGGTGCGCTTGCCACGCAGGTGGCGGGCATTCGAGAGATCCTCCAAAACGGCACCGATACCCCCCACGGTTCGGAAATCGACCAGGCAATCAAGGCCAATCCGGACGTCGTACTCTTCTGGGGCGGGGCAAATGACGCGCTTGTCGCAGCCGGGGGAGGAATCGTCGACGACAGCACACTGACGCCGATCACCGACCAGGTGTGGGACTACTGGCATCAAGACCTCATCACCCAGAAGTGGGTGCGCCGCCAGACGAGACACGAACTCCCTGGATTCTACTCCTCGCTCGTCGGGCAGCACGGCGC
>JAJXVI010000377.1 GCA_021782195.1 bacterium
GTGTCGCTTTCACGGGAAGGAAAGACTGTCTACCAGTCGGCCCCGGGCCCCGTCGACAACGCGCTGGCACGCAAAACACAACTTCAGCTCTACGGAGCACAGTGGACGGTCACGGTCTGGCCTGGGCCGCTCTTCGTCTCGTCCACGCAGACGGCCGTCCCCACGGTGACGCTCATTGTAGGATTTCTGCTCTCCCTGCTCCTCACAACAAGCCTCGTTCTTGCCGGAGACTCTCGCCGTCGCGCAAATGCCCTCGCCTGTGTCAACCTGCAACTCGAAGAGCAGATACGCGAACGACTGAGAGCCGAACAGGCTGTGCGTGGCCGCACCGTGATTCTTCACTCCGTACTCGAGAGTATGGGGGATGGCGTCATGATGATCGACGCTGATCTGCGCGTCAGCATCTTCAACGCTGCCGCTCGCAAACTGTTCGGCACCGATCATCCGGTGATGCTTTCCCCTGCCTGGGCGCAGGCAATCGGCATCCATCACGCGGACGCAGCCACACCGGTCACGTTCGAAGAACTCCCGATGATTCGAGCCGTACGCGGTGAACTGATACCCCACGCGGAGTATATCCTCCGATGCAACCACAGCGACCAGGCCTGGGTGACCGCAACGGCTGCTCCGCTGCGCGACAGCGAAGGAAGACTGCACGGTGGCCTCGTGGTCCTCCACGACATGACCACGCTCAAGCAGACCGAAGTCGCTCTCCAATCCGCGAAGAACGCAGCCGATGCCGCCAGCGAGGCAAAAAGCCACTTCCTGGCAACCATGAGTCACGAAATCCGCACGCCCATGAACGGTATCCTGGGCATGACCGACCTGGTGCTCAACACAAACGTGACGACAGACCAGCGACGCTACCTTGACATCATCAAGTTGTCCGCCGAAGCGCTGCTGGTCCTGATCAACGACATTCTTGACTTTTCGAAGATTGAATTCGGACAGATGACGCTTGAAACGGCCCCTTTCTCACTCACAGAAGTGGCGGAGCACGCCCTTCAAACCGTGAGACCTCAGGCGCTCAGCAAGGGGCTTGCTCTTCGTGCGCGCCTCGAAGACTCGCTTCCGGCCGTGGTCGAGGGAGATGCCCACCGTCTCCGCCAGATTCTCCTCAACCTGCTCAGCAACGCCATCAAGTTCAGTGCACGAGGGGAGGTAAGCCTGACCGCGTCGGCCCGGGTGGCTACCGATGAGAAGAAACGGGAAGCCAGTGGCGAAACCGTCCCGGTCACTGTCATGTTTACTGTCAGTGACAGCGGCATCGGCATTACGGACGAACAGAAGGCTTTCATCTTCGACCCGTTCACCCAGGCAGACAGTTCCTTTGCACGTCGTTACGGTGGTACCGGGCTGGGACTGGCAATCTGCAAACAACTCGTGCGCATGATGGGCGGAACCATCGACGTGGAGAGCAAGCCAGGGGTTGGAGCCACGTTCAGGTTCTCGATAGTGCTGACACAACTGAACAGGGTCCAGACACGCCCCCACGGCTCCGCCCTTCTCTCCCCTGCGCAGGGACAGAAGTTGCGGGTACTGGTCGCGGAAGACAATCCTGTCAACCAGGAACTCGTGAGGGCAGTGCTCGCGCTCGGTCAGCATGAGGTTGTCGTTGTTCCCGACGGTCACGAGGCCGTGCGACGAGTCAAGAGTGAGACCTTCGACGTCGTGCTCATGGACCTTCAGATGCCTGAACTCGGAGGTTTCGAGGCCACGGCCCTGATTCGAGAACATGAGCGTACCGTCGGCAATTACACGCCTATCATCGCCGTCACGGCTCACGCGATCCAGGGGGTACGCGAGCGGTGCCTCAGCGCGGGAATGGACGACTACATCGCCAAACCGCTCCGCGCCGCACACGTGCTCAAGCTTCTGCAAGACGTGGTCGAACGCCATGGCCGACACGCACTGGCATGAATCGAGAGTCCGTCGCGGGGAGCAGACCCCCGACAGAATTCAGCAGAGCCTGGAGGCACATCGCCGCAGCCACAAATACTCAATCAGCGTCGAACCAGAACTCGACAGTGCGGCAACCCACATGCCGGGCCACCCCAACCGCACCAGCAAAACCAGCAGGACAATCTGTGCAAGCAGGGAGGCCCCCATTCCCCTGTAGACGTCACCCGTGCGGTGAAAGGCCATCAAGACGCCTCGATTGAAGGCTCCCGTGGCCGTGAAGAATGGTTGAAGTACGCACAACCCGACGGCCGTTCGGACAAAGGGAAGCAAAACAGGAGGCGTGTCGAGAAGTTTGACCAGGTATACGTGCAACAACGGCGTGAAGGCAAGCACCGCCAGCAGGATGCTCGTCACAACTCCGACCCAGCGCGTGAATCGGTGCAGGGCGCGGCGTCCGTCGGACCGTGTCGCAAGGGCGACCGCCGTCTCCTGAAGCGGAAAGCTCAGTCCGCGAATGATGAAAACCGACATGAAGGCAACCGGCCACGCTGCGAGCGTGATTCTTGCCTGTGGAAGCCAGGCGAGGGCCGCGGAATTGAGCGGTTCAACAAGCAACGTCAACAGTGTCGTCGCAGCGAGAGGGCCGTGGAAGCGCAATACCGCCCGCAGGGTAAGAGAATCTCCTGTCGACGGATGCGCTTGCACCTCACGCACAGCAACCCTGGCAAAAAGACGTGTTGCCGTGGCCTCCGTGATCACCCCCGACATGATCGCCAGGGCTGCAGCGACGACGCCAGAGAATCGACCGGTCCACACCATCAACAGCGCAACCGTGAGGATGGAGGTCAATCGAAACACAGTCCCGTAGGAAACTCGAGAAGCGTATCCGTAACGAACCAGTACACCCTGGTAGAACCGGCGATACCCGATTGCCGCCGTCCACAACAGCATGATCTGCAACGCCGGGCGAGCAGCCTGCCGGATATCAAGCGGTTGCCGCATCAACGTCGCCGTAACGAATCCATAGAGAGGCGTGAACGAGAGCAAGGCCGTCAGGATGGTGCACGCCACGCACAGTCCCAGCGTAAAGCGACGCAGGACACGAAACGCGTGACCGTCAGAGACAATGGCTATCGACGTCGCAAGCAGCATGATGACTGGACTCTCAACAAGCAGGGACAGGCCAATCGTGAGTCCCCACGCAGCCAGGTTCAGTTCCGGATGCGGCAGGCGCCCGACAACGGCCTGCAGGGACGGGCCTTCCACCGCCATCAGTTCAAAGCTCGCGGCCAGCGGAAGCCACATGGCAAACACGCGGAGCAGATCTACCGGCACATGCTCCACGGGGGCGTTTCGGTCTATGGCCTGGGAAGACGGACGTGCAAGCGCAGACATGGGGACGATACTCTACGGTATTTCGCAAAAAGAAACCTGACAGAGGTCCCGTCGACTACGCCCGGCTGACGCCGTCAGGATGACGCGAGGGATGTCGGGTTCGACAAAGGTCGCTGACAACCTCTCGTTCGAGCGGACACACTGCGACCGCAAAAGTCCCTCTACGGTCTGAGCGAAAATCCCTACGATTCCCTGATGCCAGATTCGCGTACAGAGGGTACGCTAATAGTATGAATCGACGCGGTTTTCTCCAGCAGATGGCGATGCTTTCCAGCACGGCGATCATCGGCGCGAGTGAAGTCTACGCACAGGAAAAGCAGGTCGAGGTAACCCGTTATTCTGTGACGCGGTGGAACGGAGAGCGTCCCTCCAGACTCGTGCGCGTCGCGTTCATGAGTGACTTTCATCAAGATCACGGTGGATCAACGGCACTCCTGCAAGAGGCCGTCAATGAGTGCCAGGCGGCACGGCCCGATGCGATCCTGCTGGGCGGCGACTTCGTCAACGACGACTGGAGAGGCGTGGAAGACTGCGCCAATGCACTGCGCACGCTATCGGCCCCGCTCGGAACCTTCTACGTGCTCGGCAATCACGACAACCAGTCCAACCCGGCGCGCATCCGAGAGGTCTTGAACCAGGTGGGACTCGTCGATGTGACCAATCGCAGCGTGAAACTCTCCGACGGCGCGGTCCTGTGTGGCCTTGACGGTCTTGG
>JAJXVI010000378.1 GCA_021782195.1 bacterium
CCAACGGGAGCACGCTTTCGCGTGAGATCGAGCAGCGCACATTGCGAGCGTTCCGGTTCCTCCTGGAAATGCAGGAACCCGACGGGGAGCAGCAGACCATCGGCGCTCCCTGGCCAGAACGCGTGCTCTGTTTTGGCCCCGGGTATGAGCCCGACCGCGCCGGCCTCGTCGCGCTGGCCGCGGTACTGCTCGAACGAGACGAGCTCAAACAAAGCACACATCCCTCCTGGACTGTCGGGTGGTTGACCGGCCTGGACGGAATTGCCCGCTATCAGCAGTTGAACCGCCGCGCTCCTGAGGGCGAGAAGGTACGCTCCTATCCCCAGTCTTCCCTGGTCATTCTGCGCGAAGGCTTCATGGACAAGGACTTCTGGGCAACCGTTCGCGTGATTCCCCCATCGCCACCACAGCCCACCGCTCACGTACACGACGACACGTTCCATGTTTCGATTGCCGTGCACAAGTGCCGGATCTTCACCGACACGGGGTCGGTACTTACCGAGGATGCGCGTCGAGATTATTTTGACTCCCCCGTCGCCCACAACGTGGTGATCATTCGAGACGCCGATCCGGTCCCACTTGCCCGTGGCGGAGGCGAGCCTGGCGGCATGACGATACTCGAGGACGAACGCGTGTGGATCCGCGCAGGACGACGCGCCTGGCAGCGCAACGATCGCCGGTGGTGGCATCGCCGGGACATACTGTTCGACCCGGCGACACAGTCGATTGCGCTGTGCGATGCGATCGACGGGGAAGGAGGAATCGACGTGGAGGTGTCGTTCCACGCGCCTGCCAACGTCGAAATCGTACAACGTGGTGACCTTGGGTGCATCTTCTGGAAACGCACCGGCCTTTTCCGACTCCATCCTTTCTTCCCTGATACGTTCCGCGGCTTTGTCGAGAAGGGCACAAACGGCACGATGCCGGCCGTCATGTCCCGCGATGGTCTGAACATCGACCCGATCCAGCGCATCCGCTATGTGGCGCATCTGACAGCTCCCGCGTGGATGATCTTCTGGATGACCTGGGACAACAGCTCCAACACTCCGTCCACCGAGGACGTGAAGAAGATGTTCACTGCGCTTGGGACGCGCTCCACGCCAGCACGCGGACGCCGGAGAGCGGTGTCCCACGACTGACCCCCTGCACGTCGCGGTCGATGCAACCTGGTTGACCCTTGACCGACGGGGAATGGGCCGGTTCGTTCTTGGCGTTCTGCGTGCGCTCCACGGTCGCACCGATGTTCGCCTGACGCTGTGCTGCCGTGACTCGATCGGGCCCCCACCGAAAACCATTCTTGAGCCTTCCCCATCTCCCGTTCACGCGGGCTCTGACGCGGTGACACCACCATACGCGTCATCCGCCAGCGATCCGCGGCGGCACGCGCCCGCGTGGGGGTACCTGCCGTGGTCGCGCCTCTCCGGCGAGCCCGGCATCGACGTCGCCTGGTTTCCCTGGAATCGGGTCGACCCGCGCCCTCCTGCGTGGTCGGTGGTCACCATACACGACACGGCCGCCTTCGACTGGCCTGTTCGCGGTCGTTTCGCCTTCATCGAAAACCACCGCGCACAGCAACGACTGCGCACGGCCTGTAAACGCGCCACGCGCGTGATGACGGTGTCGAACTTCTCAAAATGCTGCATCGAACGCCATCTTGGCGTGAATGACGCACGGATCGACGTGGTCAGCGAAGGGGCAAGCCTGCCTCCCGCAATGGGCACGGAGCATCCTTCAAAGCCGTTCGTGCTGTTCGTGGGAGCCCAGGACCCGCGCAAGAACCTCGACGGACTTCTGGAGGCCTGGCGCCAGCTTCGTGAGAGCAACGCCTCAGGTGAACACGAACTCGTCGTCGCCGGCTGCCGACGCAACAAAATCGACGGAGTGCGCTGGCTTGGCGAGATTGACGACGTGCAACTGGCCGCACTGTACCAGCAGTGTGCGCTGTTCGTCATGCCTTCGCGTTACGAGGGGTTCGGCCTTCCGCTCCTTGAGGCGCTTGCCTCGGGTGCGCCGGCCGCCGCGGCGCGCGCAGCGTCACTGCCAGAGGTGGGCGGAGACGCGGTCGCGTGGTTCGACCCCGAGAACGCGCACGAGATGGCCCTGGTCATCGCGAAACTCCTGGCCGATCCCTCGCAACGGGCGCGCCTGTCTGCCGCGGCAATCCATCAGGCCGCCCTCTTTTCGTGGGAACGAGCCGCGGGTGAAGTACTCTCTTCACTGCGGCGTGCCGTCGCGTCCAACCCGCGCCCGAACAGCGTTTAGCGCCACTGCGGCGGTGCCGGCCTGTGCCGCGATCGGTGCCTTGGGGCCCCGCGCGCACACGACAGATGGCAAGCGTGGCGGCGCTCCTCGTCGCCGCGTGTCAGCCCGGACCGCGTCGGTCCGAGGTGCGTCACAGACATGGGAACTGGCACCTCCGATAAAGCAGGATCCGGCCTTCGGATCGTGCGAACTTCCCGCCATGACGATACGCTTTGGGACCGACGGCTGGCGCGCCGTCATTGCTGATGGGTACACTTTCGACCGTGTCCGCGCAGCCGCGCGAGGTATGGCCCGCTACGTACAGTGGGAAGGGCGAGAGAATCTGACCGTGTACGCAAGACACGGGGAAGAAGGGGGATACCCCGCTCCGTGGCGTGCCGCCGCGCGCGGCCTCGTTGTCGGCTACGATACCCGCTTCCTTTCGGCCCGATTCGCCGCCGCCGTTGCTGAGGAAGTCGCCGCAATGGGCGTCCCGGTGCTTTTGAGCGACACGTTCGCACCGACTCCCGCAATTTCGCTGGCCATCCGCGACTGGCAGACTGCCGGCGCCATCATCGTCACGGCCAGCCATAACCCGCCAGAGTACAACGGCCTGAAGTTCAAGCCCGAGTATGCATCAAGTGGCATGCCCGAGGTGATGGACGCAATCATTCCCTTCGTTCACGAAGAACTTGCCCGTGCTACCGCGCCTCGCGAGACACCGGCCGCCATCACGCACTTCTCGCCACTCGATGGCTACCGCAAGCAACTGACCGACCTCGTGGATCTCGGACGCATCGCCCGCAGCGACCTCGACGTCGTCGTAGACCCCATGCACGGCGCCGGCGTGGGTGTCGTGCGGTCACTCCTGCCGGGCGTGCGCGAAGTACGCGCCACCCCCGATCCCACCTTCGGCGGCTACAACCCGGAGCCCATCGACCGCAATCTGCCACCGCTTCGGGAAGCCCTTCGAAACAGTCCTCGAAACGCCCCGGAGTCGATGCGCATCGGCATCGCAACCGACGGCGACGCTGACCGGATCGGCGCGATGGACGGCACGGGCCATTTTTTCAACTCCCACGAAATCTTTGCGATCCTGCTATGGCACCTCGTCACGCGCAAAGGCTGGGGCGGAGGAGTGGTGAAGACCTTCTCGACTTCCAACATGATCGGCACCCTCGCGCGTCACTTCGGTCTCCCGGTCTACGAGACGCCCATCGGCTTCAAGTACATCGTCGAGAACATGCTCAACCATGACATCCTCATCGGCGGTGAGGAAAGCGGCGGCATTGGCATCCGCAACCACATTCCCGAGCGTGACGGTGTCCTTTCCGGCCTGCTGCTGCTCGAGGCGGCTGCGTGGGAGAACGAGAGCGTTGCGCAGGTGCTCGAACGAGTCCACGCAATCACGGGCGCCTGCACGTACGATCGCGTCGATCTGCACCTGCCTTCACGCGAACAGATGGCGGGAGTGGTCGAGCAACTGCAAAAGACGCCCCCCCGAACCATCGGAGGAAGTGACGTACAGGGGGTGGAGACTTCGGATGGCGTAAAGTTCCTGCTCGAAAACAACGCATGGATCCTTTTCCGCCCCAGCGGCACTGAACCCGTTCTACGCGTCTATGTCGAAGCCCCTACTCGCAACGAGGTGCGCGATATTCTCGAAGACGGTGAACAGATGGCGCTCCGAGGCGCAGGCGCCACCGCCCGAACCGCGGGCGTGCGCACGGCGTGAGAGTGAGACGACAATGAGCCAGAGC
>JAJXVI010000379.1 GCA_021782195.1 bacterium
GCTCGCCCCCTCGCTCAATTCCGCCACGCCATCCGTGTTCGGGCTCCTCGCCCTTCAGTTTGTCATCTACGCGATGGTCCTGCTCGCGATACGCTACGTGATCAAAGCGAAGTGGCAGGCCATCGGCGTGCATTTCCGCCACTTTGGACGCAGTCTCGTGTACGGAATCGGATTGTTCGCAGGCGCATTCATCATCGTGATGGGTTCCGCGCTGATTATCGAAAGCATGTTCCACGTGACCCAACCGCAGTCCAATCCTGTCTTCAAAGTCATCCAGGACGCCGGGACGCCCGCACAGATGGCGGGAATGCTGCTGCTGGTCGGCCTGATCGGTCCAATTTTCGAGGAGATCCTGTTCCGCGGCGTCATCTACACGTCAATGCGGCAGGTGATGCCCCCCGTGCTGGCCATCCCCCTCAACGGGTTGCTGTTCGCGGCCGTACATGGGGACGTGCACTCGCTGGGCCCCCTCATGGTGCTGGGGATGCTGCTCGCCTATGGCTATGAGCGGACGCGCTCCATCGCAACCTCCGCAATCACCCATTGCCTGTGGAACACGCAGACCTTTCTCGTGTTCACGACCCTGTTCTCGTAGGCAACGATGGAAAAGCGCGATATCCTCGAGCGACTGGGCGCGCTGTGCAACGGCGCGCAGAAGGTGGCCGTGGCGACCATTGTACGAACCTATGGGTCGACCCCTCGAGAAGTGGGAGCCAAGATGATCATCCTCGAGGACGGTACGACCATCGGCACGGTTGGCGGCGGATGTGGCGAAGCTGAAGTCTGGCAGGAGGCACAGGAGGTGCTGGCCGGCGGTGTGGCCTCGCAGGTCACGGTCAACCTCACCGAGGATCCCGAGGCCGGAGGGGAAAAGATCTGCGGCGGAACCATGGACGTGTTTGTCGACCTCTGGGCCCCTCACGACCTGCGTGCGGCCGCACAGGCGACGACCCTGATAGACCACGGTACGGCGCTCTCACTCGCCACGGTCATGAGCGCTCCGGCAGGTTGTACGGCGCCTCCGGGCGCACGCATCTTCCTCGGTGCCGACGGATGGTCGCACGGAACAATGACCGACGCGCGCCTCGACGCCAGAATCCGGTCAACTCTCACGGACCTGATGCGCGGTGGGCGCTCGTGCATTGCCGCACTCTCTCTTCACGATTCATCGGCCGTCGTTCCCGCACCACGACGTCCGTCGCCCGAGCAGATGACCGTCTTCGTGGAAGTACTCGACCGTCCGCCACTGCTCCTGATTGCCGGCGCGGGTCACTGCGCGCTCCCCCTGTCGCGCATGGCAAGAATGCTCGGCTTCAAGGTCGTGATACTCGATGATCGCCCGGAGTGCGCCACCGGTCAGCGTTTCCCGGATGCTTCCCAGATACTGGTGGGAAACCTCGCGTCGGAGGTGCGCCGCGTACCGCTTGATCGGAACACCGCTGTGGTGCTTGTCACCCGCGGGCATCGGCAGGACGAGGAGATCCTCCGTGAAATCGTGCGCGAACCGCTCGGCTACATCGGCATGATCGGTAGCCGACGACGCATTTCGGCCGTCTTCGCCGACATGGAACGCGATGGTTTCGAATCGTGCCATCTCGACCGCGTCTACTCGCCCATCGGCCTCGACATCGGCGCGGAAAGCCCGGAAGAGATCGCCATCAGCATCCTCGCGGAGATAATACGCATTCGACGCGGCGGGACAGGGCAGTCCATGGCCCTTCGCGCGCGGCACTGAACAAAACCGGCATGCACGTGGCCGGGCCGTGCCGAGAAAGCAACGGTTCGTGTAGCGCGCTCGCCTCAGACGCGCTCGGAGAGGCTCACCATGCTGCGAACGATCTGGTCCTGCAGCCAGCGAATCTCATCATTCGAACGACGAGAGTGGTTGACCAGGATGGAAAAGCAAACCTGCTGTCCTGCGTGCGTGATCAGGTAGCCGCTCAACGTACAGGTCCCGTCAATGGTACCGGTCTTCGCGACCACCGGCAGGCCGTGCAGGCGACCCGCCAGGGTGCCGTCAACACCCGCAATGGGAAGCGTCCACTTGAGAAGCCGACCCTCCGGACGCTTTGACATCGCTTCAAGAACCTGCACAAACTGACGCGGTGTCACGTGATTGAGAACCGAAAGACCGCAACCGTCCGCAAGTTGCATTCCGTGCGTATCGACCCCCAGATGATGCAGAAAGTTCATCACGGCACGGGTCCCCGTCTTCCAGGTTCCCTGACCGAACTCTCTCCATCCCAGGGTCTTGAAGACATGGTCTGCAAAGAAATTGTCACTGTGCTTGTTGATCTGCCGGAGGATCTTGATAAGACGGCAGGAGTGGTGCTGAGCATAGCAGCGCATGCCCTTCGGAAGCGGGAGATCCCCACGGCCGATCAGACGCATGGGCCGGCCCGTCTTGATTCCATGCTCGGCCAGAATCCGTGCAAAGACCCCCGTCGTATACAGGCTCGGATTGTGAAAAGTCAGGCTTGCCTGCACCGAATGGCCCGGAGAGAGGTTCTGCACCAGCACCGTGCTGTGATTCATCGCGCGTGTCACGACGCAACCGCCGCGACCGCTGAACACCCTGCGAATCCGAAGCGCGGTGCTGGATGGATAGGCATCAACGTGATTCGGGCGCACGTCGAGGTACATCACGTTCCCGTTGATGGACAGTGCGCTCGTCTCGGCCGCGTAGTCGCACATACTGTAGCGTTGCAACCATCCTCGACCGATAAAGGTGCGGTCAAAAGCAATATCGTCACCCACGAGTGCACCCGTGATCTGGCGCACACCACATTTGCTGAGTGCATCGGCAAAATGCTCGAACGGGCCGGTGGCGGGCTCGGTCCAGGGCTCCACCATTGTCGGGTCACCGGTGCCACGCAGATAAAGGTTGCCGTGAATCACGCCGGAAGCGTCGACCGGCGGCCCGAAAATCTCGGTGGTATAACGGAAATTCGGCCCGAGCACCGCAAGGGCGGTGGACGTCGTCAAGATCTTGAAATTCGAAGCGGGCATGAATGGGGTGTCAGCGTTCCGCGCGAACAGGATCCGCCCGCTGTCAGTGACACGCGCAAAGATTCCGACGTCAGCGTACGGCAACCGTTCGGCCACCAGGAGATGTTCAATGCGTCTCTTGAGGTGTGCAACCACATCGGCCCGCGCCACCCCGATATTTCCCACAAGTACCCACAGGCTGAACAGGGCAAGCGCTCCGGCTCGCCATATGGACCGCGCCATCCCGGACTTCACCGACATCGACTCCTTGAAGACCGGTCGCATCTGATGACGTGCCAGTCCGAAAATCTTTCAAGCCTCTTCGAGTTTCAGGGGAGGGATCCTGCATCTCGGGACGCACGGTGGGCTCCGAAGCAACCAGGGGGCCGGCCAGAGCGGAAACGTGGCTCCGGCCAGCGCCGCGCGAAACAGCTCAGAAGTTCTTTCCGAACGAAAGCGCCTCACGCGTGATGGAACGCAGAAAGACATCGTTTGAAGGGGTCTTGCTGATCTGTTCGATAAGTATCTCGGTTACCTCGACCTCGCCAAGCATGTCGAGCGCACGTCGAAGCACCCAGATTTTCTTCAACTCTTCTCCCTCGAGAAGAAGTTCCTCGTGACGGGTACCGCTCTTCTTGACGTCAAAGGCGGGAAAGATTCGACGTTCCGCCAGGCGGCGTGACAGGTCGAGTTCCATGTTGCCGGTGCCCTTGAACTCCTCGAAGATGACGTCGTCCATCTTGCTACCGGTCTCGATAAGGCAGGTCGCAACGATGGTGAGACTCCCACCACCCTCGATGTTTCGAGCCGCACCGAAGAAGCGCTTCGGCATGCGCAGGGCTGCGGTGTCGAGACCGCCGGACAGGGTGCGTCCGGTGGGGGGGGTGATGTTGTTGTAGGCACGCGACATACGCGTCAACGAATCGAGCAGGATGACGACGTCGCGGCCCATCTCGACCAGGCGCTTGGCCTTTTCGAGCACCAGTTCCGATACCCCCGCGTGCTGCTC
>JAJXVI010000380.1 GCA_021782195.1 bacterium
GATTGGATAGGCAACAGTTTCTGGGGCGTCAATCGATGAAGTTTTGTCGGAGAGGACAAAACAGATGGGCGGAAAGCGTGATGGGGCCTCAGTGTTTGTGCCGGTCGAATCATACAAGTTAGATTCAACCGGCACAAACGTCAGGATGTGATGCGGCTCCCAGCCCATCTGTTTTGTGTTTCCCCGGCAAACCTGTCCAGCGTGGCGCGGTGGGGCCTTCCTATCAAAAGGCGTAACAGGAAACAGCGCCGACCCGGTGGAGCCTCGGCATCACCCCGCCCGGTTCCCGCCAGATCCCGGGTGACCGTGTCGTCAATCTCGACTCGCATGACAGGTGCGTAGGTTCCGAACACGACCAGAACAATCCCGACGACAGTCAGACACGGCGGCTACCGCCGAAAACAGGCTCAGACTGTGCCAATCGCAGCGCTATCGGGAGGGGACCAATGCCCTCCCGTGCCGAAAAATCGCGAGCGATCCAAACTCCCGGTTTTCGCGGCGTTTGTTGCCAATGAACGCCCGTGTGCAGGAGATTCTGCGCGACCGCGATGCAAACTTCCGGTTTTCGTGGCGTTTGTCGCGGTCACGATGCGGGCCGACTGCTCCGGGCGGGCCAGAAGGAGAGTTTTGATGTCTTGCACATATGACGACCGCCGTGGACTATCCTCTGTCATTCGTGAATTTTGCGTGCGCTGGCCGGATCAGGCGGCGGTCGGGGGGCGTCTGTTGTCGTTCTTGCGCGAGAACGAAGATGCCCTGCTGCGAACCTGCGTGCCCGGCCACTTTACCGGCTCGGCGCTTGTCGCAAATCCGACCCTGGATCGCGTTCTGCTTACCCACCACCGAAAGCTGGATCGCTGGCTGCAGCTCGGCGGACACGCGGACGGGGACGGCGACCTGGCACGCGTGGCCGCTCGCGAGGCCGCGGAGGAGTCTGGCTTGTGCGAACTTGTCTTTCTTGCGCATCCGTTTCTGCTTGCAGATGGCGGCGCTCCGCTGCCGTTCGACGTGGACGTGCACGAGATTCCTGCTCGCGGGACCGACCCGCCGCACCTGCACTATGATGTACGCTACGTGATGATCGGACGGGACGACACGCCGCTCGTGGTGTCGGATGAGTCGCACGACGTGCGCTGGTTTTCGCTCTCGGACGCGCGTGCGGTGACCGACGAGGAGAGCATGCACCGGCAGTTTGACCGGATTGTGTGGTTGCGTGGGAGCCTGGCACTCGGGGGCTGTTGACGTTCCCTGGCGCGCGGCTCGTATGCTGTTTGTCGGACCCGCCCCTGCGTATCCGATTGCCGGGTCCCGTGCCGGCGTGCTGACCCGGCGTATCGGTGCGGATGCCCCCTGCGTGCCCGGGCGGGGAGGGACGCTGTGAATTACACGGCCCCAATCAAGAGCGGATGCCCTTCAGTGCGGATGTCCTGCAGTGTAGACGCCCAGGGTGCCCGGGCGGGGAGGGATGTCATCCGCCGTGCGGAACCACGGTACAGACCTCGAGAGGAATTTTTCCTGATGCCCATCCAAGCGACCCGGGTCGAGCGGTCGAGTTCGCGTGCTCGCGTTTCCACTTCCCGACCTTCCCCGCATCCCCGACCGGACGGCGCCTCTACGGCCTGCGTCCTGTTGGCACGCTTCACCATCGTGGTTGTCGCGATGCTTGCCTTGAGCGGCGCTGCACTCGCTGACAATGGGGCTCTTGACTACGTGCAGGCGATGCAGCAACTCGTTCTGCCCACTCCCGACGGAATTGCTCGTCTTCAGAGTGCTCTCGACCACGGTTGGCCGTCCGGCGGCGACGCCCGTGCTCTCACTTCGTTGCTATCGCGAAACAATGAGGGGCTTGACGCGCTTTCCCGAGGCGCTCGGGCTGACCACTGCGCCTTTGACGCGGCAACGTTGAAGGGCTCCCCGCTGGTGCTCTCCCACCTGCGTCTGCTGGCCGCGCTGGTGCTGGTTCGTGCGGAAGCAAGGCTTGCTGCCCGGGCGGCCTCCTCGCCACAGGTGTCGCCGGGCGACGTTTCCTCGACCGGCGACGCATCAGGAGGCACGACGCCGTCGACCGGGGTCGGCACCGGAAAGCAGACTCAGGCTCTCGCGGATCTCGAGACCGCCGTCGGTTTCGGTTTGCATCTGTTGGACGCGTCCTCGAGCAGCTTGCGCCTGATCGGCACCGGGTGTCTTGCACGTGCGATTGCCCTTGCGGGGCGGCTGAACGGCGCGCCTGCACTTGCCCTCGGCGACTTCCTGTCGCGTCACGCGCTGCCTTCACTTTCGACCCTGGCCCGCGAGGAGAGGGAGATGTTTGTTGAGGAGGCTATCGAGGCTGGCTCCTCTGACGTGAAGCTGGCTCCGCACGTCAATCGCGCCGCGTCGGCCCTGGCTGCCGAATTCTATGACCCGTACGTGGTCGACAGGCCGTTTGACCGAGTGGCGCTCGACAACGCTTTCACCGTGCTCTACAAGCGACTCTCCAACCAGTACAGCTCGCTCGACCCGCGCAAGGTGACGGCCCTGCTGCCCATACCGCCTCCTCCCGCGCGTCGTCTCGGCCAGGACATTGCGGGTGTGGCCCTGTGCGACTGTTACGTCAATGACCGCGTGCTGTTTCGCCGCTATGCCGGCGTGTTGCGAGCCGTGGAGGCTTTTCGCAGTACGCTCTTGCCGCAGGTCCGCTGAACCCCGGAGGGGTTGCGGAAAAGGTCCGCAGGGGGGTTGACATAAAATAGACCGGTCTGTATAATTACGGTGTCAGGCACCCGCCCCCTGGCGACCCTCCTCCCCGGTGCGCGGTGACGATTTCTGCGGAATCTGCTTGCACTTCGATCGCGGCGTCCTTTGCTCAAGAATATGTTGACCGGTCGAGATAATTTGCTGCAAAAGTCACCATGTCCGTTCCCCTGTTCCCCCGTTGACCAGGCGACTGTAAATAACAAAAAAACTACCTGAAAATAAAAAGGAGTCTGTCCAGATGAAAAACATTGTCCGCTTCCTCACGGTTGCTTTCGCCCTCGGCCTGTTTGCAGGTCTTGCCACACCCGCGCGTGCCCAGATGTTTTCGGAGCCGTTCACCAATCCGACCGAGATGTCAACGCCGGTGAAGGCACCCTGGGCTCCTGCGGTGACTCAGCGCTACGATCTGCGCACCAGTCCCGAGATGATCGCGCCTCGTGGAATCACCACCAACGACGTGGCTCCGTTTTCAAACTTCACCACCCCGATGGATACGCATTCGTACCGCCCGTTCGCTGCAGTCCACCACGCCGTCGGGACCGACATGCTTCTCCAGGCGACCTCTCCCGTGCCGATTCCCTACCATAACAACGCTCCCGACGACCCCTGGGGAACCCCGCAGTTCGAGCGCTGATTCATCCAGGTTCCCGACAGGAACCTTGCCCCTGTGAGTGGTTCCTTCGCCCCCCGGACATTCGTGCCCGGGGGGCTTTGTTGCGTGCCGCACATCGATTGTGGCAACCCATTTTTATTAGTGTATCGTTTTCCATACACGCGCGTTTGACTACCTGAGCAGCCTGACCCTGGACGAGCACCGGGAAATCGAGGAGAGGGCGCTCTCATGCTGGGGTGCCGGTCCTGCAATCGAACAGAACTGGGGAATGGGCAGGGCGAGACTCCCGGCTTCTTCGTGAGTACACCTTCTCGACTCACGGTGCTGGCCATCCTGCATGAACACCGCGACTCCGAAGCCTGGCGAGGCCGTCTGTAGAACCGACGGCGCCGCGAAGCTGCCGCATTGCCGGCAAGATCTCTGCCGAGCGTTCGGATGCGCATAGCCCCAATGCCCTTCGGTTTAAGCCTCCCACGGGCCCCGGGCCACGGTCTGCGCGAGGCCGCGTAAACAGGCAACGAAAGGAAGGAATCGGGCATCCAAACCGGAACTTGAAGTAAGTTCAATGGCGCAGTGACCGGAGGAAGGCCAGTGTTGGTTCTACACGATCTGCCTGACTTCATTGCGCCCCTCAATGAGCCTGACC
>JAJXVI010000381.1 GCA_021782195.1 bacterium
CCTCATGTGGCTGGCGCTTGGCAAGCGAGAGTCGGCCGTCGTGGCCGTTGCGATTCCAGTCACGCTTGCCCTGACCATCTGCACCTTCCTGGCCTATCACTTCACGTTGAACCGCGTGACATTCTTCGCGTTGATCTTCTCAATTGGAATTCTGGTGGACGACGCGATTGTCGTCGTCGAGAACGTGGTCCGCCACCTGCGCTTGCCGGAAAACCGCAAACGCCCTGCAGTCACGGTTGTCCTTGAAGCGGTCGATGAGGTGGGGAACCCGACAATTCTGGCGACGCTCACGGTCATGGCCGCGATTCTGCCCATGGCGTTCGTTCGCGGTCTCATGGGGCCCTACATGCTGCCGATCCCGCTCGGAGCGTCAGCGGCCATGGCTTTCTCGCTGGTCGTTGCATTTACCATCATCCCCTGGGCTTCCCTGATCATCCTTGGACGTGTCCACGATGCCGCCGCCGCCAGCGACGCTGACTCAACCGGGCACGCGATCGGTCACGATGCCAGCGAGGATTTCCTGACAAGACTCTACCGTCACGCCATGGGGCCGCTGCTCCACAAGGCGTGGGTGCGTGCCGTGTTCCTCATTGGCATAGTGTGTCTGCTGCTCGCTTCGTTGAGCATGGTTGTGTTTCGCGGGGTCATCTTCAAAATGCTGCCTTTCGACAACAAGAGCGAGTTCCAGGTTCTTGTCAACATGCCGGAAGGCAGTACCCTTGAACAGACCGCCGCCGCGACCCGCGCTATCGGCGACTGGCTGTCAACAGTACCCGAAGTGACCAACTATGAGGGTTACGTCGGCACTTCCGCCCCGTACAACTTCAATGGTCTGGTCCGACACTACTTCCTTCGCTCAGGACCCAGTGACGCCGACCTGCAGGTGAATCTCCAGCCGAAGAGCCAGCGAAAGCGCTCGAGTCACGACATTGCGAAGGCTTCCCGACCGTTTATCGACGCGATTGCACGACGATATCATGCGCGCGTCCAGGTCACGGAGATTCCGCCGGGTCCACCGGTTTTGCAGACCCTGGTCACTGAGGTCTACGGTCCTCACCGTGCAGGTCAGATCCAGCTCGCTCGCCAGATTCGCAACCTGTATGAGGATACGCCTGGCGTCGTCGATGTCGACTGGTATCTTGAGCGTCCGCAGCCCGAGGTGCGCCTGCACGTCGATCAGGTGAAGGCTGCCGAGAGCGATCTCTCAGTCGCAGACGTCACGTCGACCGTGAACGCTGCGCTGGGTGGTCAGACCGCCGGACTGCTGCACGACCCGCGGGCACGCGAGCCAGTGCCGATCCTGGTGCGACTCGGTTTTGACTCGCGCACCCTGGACGGTCTCGATTCGCTTGAGATGCAGTCTCCGAAAGGCCCCGTGCGTCTCATAAGCCTGATCCATCTGCAGCGCGACATTGCGGATACGAGTATCTACCACAAGAACTTGAAACCGGTGATCTACGTGATTGGTGACGTGGCAGGCAAGACCGACAGTCCCCTTTACAGCATTCTTGATATTCAGCGCAAGATCTGGAAACTCAAGGCTCCCGACGGCCGCCCCGTGCAGTCGTGGTTCTTCGAGCAACCCACACAGACCGAGCGCTATTCGATCAAGTGGGACGGCGAATGGCAGGTTACCTACGAGGTATTTCGCGACCTCGGTATCGCGTTTGCTGTCGTGATGGTCCTCATCTATGCCCTGATCGTGGGCTGGTTCCAGAACTTCCTGACACCACTCGTGATCGTCAGCGCGATTCCATTTTCGCTGGTCGGCATCATGCCCGGACACTGGTTGTTCGGGGCCTATTTCTCCGCCACGTCGATGATCGGATTTATCGCCGGCGCTGGAATCGTCGTGCGTAACTCCATCATTCTGGTCGACTTCATCGAATTGCGACTCGCCCAGGGCATGCCGCTTGACGAGGCCGTGATCGACGCGGGCGCGGTCCGCTTCCGCCCGATGCTCTTGACGGCTGCGGCGGTCGTGGTCGGTTCCATGGTGATTCTGGCTGACCCCATCTTTCAGGGCCTGGCAATCTCCCTCATGGCGGGCGAGGTTGCTTCCCTGCTCCTGTCGCGAACCGCGGTGCCGGTACTCTACTACATGCTCTGGCTCAAGACGCACCATGCTCGTGGGACCGCCGGCAAGGCTTCTGGAACACCGGCCGCAATTCTCGTCGTGGTAATTTTTGCAGCGCTCGTGCTCAGACCGGCAGTTGCAGCTCCGGTTACTTCACAGGCTTGCGGACGACCGGCTTCGTCTCCTTCTCTTACGCCCGAACCGGGCTCGTCCGCATCTTCTTCCGCCGCGACGGATTCGCCGCAGGACGCGACCCCGTCGTTGCACCTGACGATCGACGACGCGCTGCGGATGGCCCGGCGGCACAGCGCAACTCTCGATCAGGCACGATGGCGCGTCGTCGAGGCCTCGAGGCATCGCGCCGAGGCGCTTGCCGGAGGACGCCCGCAGGTGAGCGTGCAGGCTGGATACACGTACCTGACTCCCACGCTCAACTTCAGCGTCTATCCCCTCCAGGTGCACGACAACTTCAGCGTTGGCGTGATGCTGCGCCAGTCGTTGATTGATTTCGGCAGGCTGCACTGGAGAACCGAGGAGGCACGCCTGCGTACCGCGGCCGCACGGGCTCAGGTCGAACAGGACCGTCAGGATCTCACGCTCGCGGTCCGCGTCGCTTATGCGCAGGTGCTGTTGGCGCGAGAGGCGATAGCAATACAGGAGAAACGGCTGCTTGCCGTGCAGGAACAGTTGCGGGTGGCCCGTGTTCGCTTTCAGGCGGGAAATGCTCCGCGTTTCGACGTGATGGCGCTGCAGGCTGCGTGTGCGGAGAGCCGCCAGGGACTCGTCCTGGCGCGTTCCAATCGGGATGTGGCACTTGCTCGTCTGCTCACCCAGCTCGGGCTCCCTCCAACAATGCAGGTGGTTCTGGCGCCGCTGCCCCCCGCAGCCGTCATCTCTGCGGAAAACGCGGACATCGCCCGAGTCCTGGCCGGCAGCCCGCGTCTGGATGTGCTGCGGGAGGCTCTTGCTGCGGCCCGGGCCCATGTCCATCTGGCGCGGGCAGACGGCGCGCCGACGCTTGACTTTGTGACCGGGTATGCCCGTCGCAACGACACCGCATTCCAGACCTCGGATCTCTTCAATGCCGGCGTGGTCCTCAACATACCGGTCAGCGACGGTGGCCTCGTGCGTGCACAGGTTTCTGCCGCCGAAGCCGTGGTTCATCAGGTTGCCGACGACCTGGAGAATGCTCGGCGGGCACTGCTTCTCGATCTGCAGGAGTCGAGTCTTGCCCTCCAGACGGCGCGCACTGCAGTGTCCACCGCCGAGGAGACTCGCAAGAGGGCCGCAGAGGCGTTGCGAGTCGCGCGCATCCGATTCAAGGGTGGCGTCTCCGTGCCGGTCGAGATTGTGGGTGCCGAAGCGGCGATGACTCGCGCCATTGTGTCGGTGGCGACGGCTCGCTATGAGTTGCGCATTGCCCGGTGGCAGTGGCTGCACGCGCTGGGTACAAAGACTGCTCCGGACGCTGGAGGGGGCGCTCCGAGAACACACAAGAGACGGTAATGAATCGATGACATCAGAGCCACCTCCTCCCCGATGCCGGTGTCAACATGTCTCATTGATGAAGGAGCCCATGTCCGGGCCCCTGCTTGAACTGGTTGCGGCACGCTTTCGCGTCCTTGCAGAGCCGATGCGCTTGAGGATTGTGCAGGAGTTGCGGGACGGCGAAAAGACAGTTGGCGAGCTTACCGAGGCGGTAAACTCGACGCAACCCAATGTCAGCAAGCATCTCAAGATGTTGCTTGACGGTGGGGTCCTCGCCCGTCGACCCGTCGGATCGGTGGTGTACTACTCGATTTCGGACCCTGTCGTCTTCCGTCTGTGTGAGGCGGTCTGCGAGTCACTCCGGGAAAGACTTGACGCGCAGGCTGCCCTTCTTCGACGGCCTGAATAGGAGGTCCTGCCAAC
>JAJXVI010000382.1 GCA_021782195.1 bacterium
GGCAGCGCAGGCCCGGTGGAGCGTGGCAGCGCAGGCCCGGTGGAGCGTGGCAGCGCAGGCCCGGTCGAGCGTGGCAGCGCCGTGAAAATGGCCAGGCCGAGGTGCAACGGCGTGGTCAGTGGCGTCGTCCGAACAAACGTCAATCGGGTTGGCTTCGCACAAGACGCGTCGGTCGTCCGGATGGCGCTTCGGGCAAGCGTGACTGGCACCGTCGCAGATGAGCCCTGCAATGTGAATCTCTGGCCAGCCATCCCGCGTCGCTGGCAGGAGACGCTCACACGGCGCGGAACCCGGGCCCATGCGTACGAGGTTTGGCGTTGCGTTGCATGAAAGTGGCCCGAGCAACCTGTTGTCATGGGTGCTCCGGGCAGAGCGTGCCGGTGTGACGGCGGTCTGGCTGACCAGTGGCGCGGGCGCTCAGACCGTGCTTCTTGCCGCAGCCGCAGTGCAGACCTCGCGGGTTCGTCTGGGAACTGCGATCATCCCGACCTGGCTGCGCCATCCTCTGGTGGTTGCCCAGGAAGCTGCGGCGCTTGCCGCCCTGGCACCGGACCGCTTCCTGCTGGGAGTGGGCCCGAGTCATCCTCCCATCATGCGCAACGTCTACGGGGTCGATTTTCATCAACCGCTGCGCCAGACGCGTGAGTTTATCACCGTATTGCGGCAGGCTCTTGAGAACGGGAGCGCGGATTTCGAAGGGACTTTCTTTCGCGTGCACGCTCCAACGACGTCGGTTGCGCGTGTTCCGATCCTGCTCTCGGCGCTTCGCGAGGGTTCCTTCCGACTGGCCGGCGAGCTTGCCGACGGGGCCCTGGCCTGGATCTGTCCGGCCCCTTACCTGGCTGCCAGCGCTCGTCCTGCTCTGGAGAAAGCCGCAAGAGGGGCGGGAAGGTCAACACCTCCTCTCGTGGCCCATACCTTTCTGTGCGTGGAGCATGACACGGACGCCGTGCGCGCGGACGCGAGACAGCGACTGGCCATGTACCCCCGTCTGCCATACTATGCCAGGATGCTGGCACTCGCGGGCATCGATCCCGCTTCCGATGCCTTTCTCGACGCCGTGGTCGTGCATGGGAACGAGGACGAATGCGTTGACCGACTGCGTGCGTTTGCACGCGAGTCCACGGCCGACGAGGTCATTGCGTCACTGATGGCGACGGGACCGGACCGAGATCGAGCACTTGAAGCCGGCTTGCGGGTGGTGGCACGAGCAGGCGGGGGCCAGGAGCACGAGCGTCTTCCATTGGCCCCGTGAGAAAGTCGAACCCTACCAGCCCTGCTGAAGTTCGTCCCACAGTTCGGCGAGTGCTTCCCTGTTCTCACGATTGATTCGCATCGCTTCCACGATGCGCATGTTGCCGTCCCACACCAGGAGCAACCCCTGCTCGAGATGTGACGGCTCGAGGTCTTGCGTGTACGCCCACAGTTCGCTGACCCCCGCCTCGTACTTCTCGACTCCGTCAAGGCCGGCTTCCACCTCGTCGGCGTTGTCCTGCCGATACGCCTCGAGATCCTCGTGGATGGACTGGGCGCGAGCGGTCAGTTCTTCGGTGAGTTCCTCCAGGTATCGGGTAAACGCATCAAGTGTGACCTGGCCGGCCTGCAGTTCCTCTACGCGCGCACGAATTTTTCGATAGCGGCCTGTGGTGGCTTCGACATCCGGACGCGTCGAAGGACGCACGTAACCGAGGCGGCTGTTGCAACACTGGCACACGGTCTCGTCTGCCGGGTTGATATAGGCGCACTCCGCGCACTGAAGACCGGGCCTCGAATGGCTCTCGTCGGTAATGGCTTCACCTCGGAAATCGTCGGATGTCATCCTTTGCTCTCTACACGCACGGCGGTGCACGCCCTGAAATATTGGCGTCCCTTACGGTGCAGTCCTCTCCGGATGACCCTCGGGTCTCCGGGTTCGCGTCCCGGCTTGTTTTCTGTGCGTCGGGATGCCCTGGCGTACGATGCGTCGCGGACACTTCTCAGGATTTCGTGCCGCAGGACGGCGGTCGTCGCAGGACTCCGTGCGCGCAGGTGGAAGAGCGCCCGCCCACTTCTCACGAGGAGCCGCGGATGTCGACCGATCACTCTCTCCGCAAACCAAATCGCTTGATCCACGAGTCAAGCCCGTATCTACGCCAGCACGCCCACAACCCGGTCGACTGGTACCCGTGGGGACCTGAGGCGCACGCACGGTCGCGGGAGGAGAACCGTCCCATCCTGTTGTCGATTGGCTACGCCGCGTGCCACTGGTGTCACGTGATGGAGCGTGAGTCGTTCGAGGACGAGCCGACCGCCGCCCTGATGAATCAGCATTTCGTATGCATCAAGGTGGACCGTGAGGAACGACCGGATCTTGACGCCATCTACATGCAGGCGACGCAGACGTTGACCGGCCGCGGGGGATGGCCGATGACGGTTTTTCTTACTCCGGAAGCGGTACCCTACTATGCCGGAACATATTTCCCACCGGAGGGTCGGTACGGAATTCCATCGTTTCGGCAGGTCCTGGTCGCCATGGCGGAGGCTTTTCGCAGGCGTCCGGACGACGTTGCGCGTGTTGCAGCACAGATGCGTGCCGACCTTCTTACGCTCGGGGTACTCGAGGGCACGCCTCGTGCGCTCGATTTTGGCGTATTCGAGCTGGCCGTCAAGCGCTTGCGTCAGCGGTTCGACGAGCGTTTCGGAGGATTTGGCGGAGCGCCAAGGTTTCCACAGACGATGAGCTTGCGCGTGTTGCTGCGCCATTTTCACCGGACCCGAGATTCCGAATCGCTCCACCAGGTCGTGTACACGCTGCGCAAGATGGCTCACGGGGGAATCCACGATCAGATCGGAGGCGGCTTTCATCGCTATTCAGTCGATGAGGCCTGGCTGGTGCCCCACTTCGAGAAGATGCTCTACGACAACGCGTTGCTTGCGGGCGTCTATCTCGAGGCCTGGCAGATTACGAAGGAACCGCTCTTCAAGTCGGTCTGCACCGATACCATCGAGTATGTTCTGCGTGACATGGTCGACGCGGAGGGAGGATTCTATGCCACCGAAGACGCCGACAGCGAGGGTGAGGAGGGCCGCTTCTACGTCTGGAATCCGGACCAGGTGCAGGAGGCGCTTGGCGACGAGCGCCTTTCCGACGCGGTGTGCGCCTACTACGACGTTCTTCCTGGAGGCAACTTCGAGCACCGGACCTCCATCCTGAACGTGCCAAGAGATGCAGACGTGGTGGCCGCGACGCTTGGCGTGCGTTTGCCTGAACTGCACGAGGCCGTGGCCACGGCGCGTGCTCGCCTGCTGGAGGCTCGGGGGCGGCGCGTGAGACCAGCGCGCGACGAGAAGATACTTGCAGCTTGGAACGGTCTCATGCTCGACGTCTTGAGCCGTGCTGCGGGCGCGTTTGAACGATCCGACTGGATGGAAGCGGCAAAAAAGAACGGAGCCTTCCTGATGCGTCACCTCTGGCAGGCGGAAGGGCGCATGTTCCGAGCGTACAAGGATGGCCACGCCCGGCTCAATGGCTACCTGGAAGACTACGCCGCCGTGGCGCACGGGTTGTCGAGCCTGTACGAACTCACCGGTGACGTGACCTGGTTTGAACAGTGTCGAGTGCTGGTGGACCGCATGGTCCTGGCGTTCGAGGACCCCCAGGAAGGCGGGTTCTACTTCACATCTCACGACCACGAGGTTCTTCTTGCAAGGGTTCGCGATCCGTACGACGACGCGACTCCGTCAGGGGCCTCCCTGGCCGTCGGCATCCTTCAGCGTCTCGCGGCCTGGACCGGCGAGCGCTCCTACGCGGAGAAAGCGGAGCGTGTGCTTCGCCAGGCCTGTCAGTCCATGGGGGCGATGCCGGGAGCCTTTGGCGAACTGTTGTGTGACCTGTACTTTCATCTCGAGACGCCCTGCGAGGTGGCCCTTGTGGCTCACAGTCGCGGCGACGCCGTGCCCTTTGAACGGGTCCTGTTTGAGGAATTCG
>JAJXVI010000383.1 GCA_021782195.1 bacterium
ACGAACGCGGCGTGGGCTCCGTCATCCTGTTCGGCCTGCCTGCCACCAAGGATCCCTTGGGCTCGGGTGCCTACGACAACGACGGTATCGTGCCGCGCGCCATCCGTGCGCTCAAGGAAGCCATGCCCGACCTGTGCGTCATGGCCGACGTGTGCCTGTGCGAGTACACGAGCCACGGCCACTGCGGCGTCGTGGACGGCACGCGCATCCTCAACGACCCATCCCTGGAGCTTCTGACCCGCAGTGCCCTCTCCTTCGCGCGTGCGGGTGCCGACGTGGTGGCTCCGTCCGACATGATGGACGGCCGCGTGGCCGCCATTCGCGCGGGTCTTGACGGCGCCGGCTTCGAGCACATCCCCATCATCGCGTATTCCGCCAAGTTCGCATCGGCGTACTACGGCCCGTTCCGAGACGCCGCCGATTCCGCACCTCAGTTTGGCGACCGTCGCTCCTACCAGATGGACCCGGCGAACCGTCGTGAGGCGTTGCGCGAGGTCATGCTTGACGTCGCGGAGGGCGCTGATATGGTCATGGTCAAACCTGCCCTGGCCTATCTCGATCTCGTTCGCGAGGTGCGAGACGCGGTTGACATGCCCGTGGTCGTCTACAACGTCAGCGGAGAGTACTCCATGGTGAAGGCCGCCGTGCGTGCGGGCTGGCTCGACGAGCGACGGGTGGTGCTCGAGACCCTGACCGGCATGAAGCGGGCTGGTGCGGATATCATCCTGACGTATCACGCCGTGGACGTGGCCACCTGGCTGGCGGAAGATGAGGCCCGCGCAGCCGGAACGGTGCATGGATAACCGACGCCACCTGGCGTGGCTTGAGGTCGACCTCGACGCCATTGCCTACAACTACAACCAGTTGTTGTCGATCATGGCACCCACGCCACTCATGCCCGTGGTGAAGAGCAATGCGTATGGCCACGGGCTCGTCCCCGTCGCCCGTACCGTTGTTGCCCACGGGGCGCGCATGCTCGCCGTAGCGACCATCGAGGAGGCTGTGGCGTTGAGAGACGCCGGTCTCGATGCTCCCGGAATCGTCGTGATCGGCCCGATTGAACCGGGTGACGCCGGGCTTGCTGCTCGTCACGACGTCGCGGTGGCCGCCTTTGACATTGACACCGCTCGCGCGATGGGCGCGGTCGCTCGCGCGCACGGTCTGACCTTGCGCGTGCACGGCAAGGTCGACACCGGTCTTGGGCGTCTCAGCGTCGGGCCGGAACATGCGGTCCCTTTTGTGCTGGCCCTGCGCGACGTCGAGGGCGTGTCACTGGAAGGCCTCTACAGCCACCTCGCGGACGCTGAGGGCATCGACCAGTCGATGACGCTCAAGCAGTATTCAAACTTTGAACGCGTTCTGGCGGACCTGCGCGCGCACGGGATCGTTCCCGCCGTGCGTCACCTTGCCGGGAGCGCCGCAGGCATGCTGATGCCCGAGTTGCGGTACGACTACGTGCGCGCGGGAATTGCGCTGTATGGCCTTTGGCCGTCGGAAGAGACGCGTCTGTTGATGATCGCGGCGGCCCACCACCTTGGAAACGTGTTGCATGACGCCGAGGTGCAGGCGCGCGGCGTGAAGCTGCTGGCTTCGTTCCTGCGTCCCGCGCTGTCGTTCAAGACGCGTCTCGTGCAGGTCAAGGAGATTGCGAACGGGAGCCCCGTCGGCTATGGATGCACCTGGCGTGCACGTCGTGCCAGCCGCGTCGGCGTGATCCCGGTGGGCTACGCCGACGGCTTTGACCGGCATCTCTCGAACCGTGGGACGGTGCTCGTGTGCGGGCAACGCGCCCCCCTGGTGGGGCGGGTCTGCATGAACCTCGCGATGGTCGACGTGACCGACGTGGCGGGAGCGGAACGCGACGACGAGGTGGTGCTGATTGGATCGCAGGGCGACCAGGAAGTCACGGCCGAGGAGATGGCCGAACAGATTGCCACCATCAACTATGAAGTGGTGACCCGCCTGCGTAGTGACCTGCCGCGCATCTACGCTGGTGGTGCGTGACCCCGCGATCTTGCGGGGCGGCCCGACCCGCTGGCATAGGAGGGCTCGAACCTCTCACGTAGGAGGGAATCCCGACCTCCTAGCGCCAGGACGGGCTCATCAGGAGCGCGATCCACAGGGTTGCAAGGCCGCTGACGATCAAAAGCCAGACGAAATCCTCCCATTGGAGCGCCTGTTGGGCTGATGCCGGACGATCGGCAAACGTTTCGCTTGACTGACTGGTCTTCACTGAAAACCTCCCTGAATGTCCGTGCCGGCGAACGGCGCGCCCGCGGTTTGTGCGGAAAATCGCCCGATGTGCCCGCGGGTCGTGCGGAAAATCGATGCAATACTAGCACGTGCGGGTTACAACATCCACGCCCGGAGATTACAATACGGAAGCAATCTGGTCGATCTACGAGCGCGGACCGGCTGTCGTTTCCTCCGGTGTGCTTGACGGGCCGTGGAACTCCACGTCGCGAAAGGCAATCGATCCGCAGCAGACATTGGGTCCTCCCAGCCGGTCGCCTCCGATGGCCAGGACCTGCTCGTTGAGGAGTTCGTGGAGGTTTGCCGTGATCACGACGCCGGGCAACCATCCGGACGGACGGCCGTTGCGGATGCGGAACGCGTTGCCGGCCATAGCCTCGAACTGTCCGTCGGCGGCGGGTTCCGCTCCCTCGTCGAGGGTGTCCACGTAGATTCCGCCTTCGCAGCCGCTCAGCAGGTCTTCAAAGCCTTCGGGGCCGTTCACAAGCTCCAGGAACGATGGCGCGGGCGTCGGAGGGGTGTCGAAGCCGCGCGAGGCAGTTCCGCGAGGCTCGAGGCCGAGCTGCCAGGCCGTGGACAGATCGAGCAGCAGGGTGCGTAGAACGCCGCGCTCCACCAGCGCGTGCCGGTCACGGGGAAGGCCTTCAGCGTCGTATGGAGCCGACGTGGGGGCCCAGGGGCGGAGCGGATTGTCGAAGAGCGTGATGCGTTCGTCGACGATCTGGGCGTTGTCCACCAGCCCCGAGTTCCAGCGCGAGCATCCGTCGAGCAGGCGGGTGCCGGTCAGCGTGTTGGCCAGCCAGTGCAGGAGCACGCCCACGGCGCGCGGACCGAACACGGCGCGATTGGGCGACGAGGGGCACGTCGCGATCGACGTGCCGAGCGACGCTCGCCAGATGATGTTTCCGAGCGATGCCATCGGGTCATCTGGAATGCGACCGCTGATCCAGGATTCAGTGAAGCGACTCCCGCCGTCTGGCAGGGGCCCGACCTGAGCCTGAAAGGAGAGGATGGTTCTCTCGACGAGTCTTTCGGCAGCGCGCGTGAGCAGCACCGTGCGGCGTATCAAGCGACGCACGGCGACCTGCGTGGGCACGTCTTTACCCAGCATGTCGCGCAGACGTGCTGCGGCCTGTCTCGCCATGCGGCGCAGGTCTTTTTCGTCGAGGCTCGCAACGTCGTCGTCCCAGGTCGGTATTGGCAGGCCTGTGGCGCGCTCCTTCCAGAAGGTGGGAGGAGCCGGAGGGCCTTGCGCGGTGTTTCGGGTCGCCTGGCCCAGGAGAGCAGCATTCTCGACGCGCTGGATTGAGCCGTGGTGCACTGCGTGACCGATGTGTCCGCCGTGGATCACGCGAAGGCCAACCGCTTCGGCAGCGTGGGTCTGCGAAGGTTCACGGTTCCCAACGATGCCTGCGGTCACCGCGTCTTCGCGAGCCCAGAAGACTTCGGCGTCCCGGGTGTAGCGAAGCGCGGCGGAGAGCAGTTCGTGGGCCGGTCCGCTTTCAGGAACGGGTGGTTGTGTGGTCTGACTGCTCACTGCGTCAACAGGACGCTAGGATTGCTGGGAGCGGACGGTTCGGCTTTCCTCTTCCTCATCGTCGTCTTCTTCCTCATCGTCGTCTTCTTCGTCTTCGTCGTCATCCCACTCTTCGTCGTCGTCTTCTTCGTCTTCGTCGTCATCCCACTCTTCGTCGTCGTCTTCCTCGTCTT
>JAJXVI010000384.1 GCA_021782195.1 bacterium
CGGCGCACGTCGATGCCGCGGTTGACGACTGCATCGCCGCCGGAGTCCGCGCAATTGTCCTGATCACGGCTGGCTTCAGCGAGACCGGAGCGAGTGGACGACGACACGAGGCCGCCCTGGTCGACCGGATCCGCGCGGCGGGGGTGCGCCTGATCGGCCCGAACTGCATGGGAATCATCAACACCGACCCGGACGTCAACCTCAACGCTTCCTTTTCCCCAATCTATCCTCCACCGGGGCACGTCGGGATGCTGACCCAGAGCGGGGCCCTCGGACTTGCGGTACTCGACTACGCACACGTCCGCCACCTGGGCATCTCTTCGTTCATCTCGATTGGCAACAAGGCTGACGTGTCCGGCAACGACCTCGTCCAGTACTGGATGGAGGATCCGAACACCGACGTGATCCTGCTCTACCTGGAGAGCTTCGGCAACCCGCGCCGATTCGGGCGGATCGCGCGAGACGTCGGACGGGTCAAACCCATCGTGGCGGTGAAATCCGGTCGCTCGCGGGCCGGTGCACGAGCCGCCTCCTCGCACACGGGTGCCCTGGCTTCGGTGGAAGGCGCGGTGGACGCACTGTTCCGCCAGGCCGGCGTGATTCGGACCGACACTATCGAGCAGATGTTCGATGTTGCCTCGCTGCTGTCAACTCAACCGATTCCATCGGGTCGACGAGTGGCAGTCCTCACGAACGCGGGTGGCCCCGCCATCCTGGCTGCCGACGCGTGCGAGGCAAACGGCCTGGAACTGCCCGTCCTCTCGGACAAGACCGTGCGCACGCTGCGGGAGTTCCTGCCGGAAATGGCAAGCGTCGCAAATCCGGTGGACATGATTGCAAGTGCCAACGCCGAACAGTACGAGCGCGCCATCAAGGCACTCCTGGCCGACGAGTCGGTCGATGCCCTGCTTGTCATCTACATCCCGGTGGCGGAAGAGCATGCCGCACCGATACTCGCGGCCATCGGACGCGCCACTGAGCAGACGTGCTCGAGAAACGACCGTCCTGAAGGCCGCCCCGTATTGTTTACGTTCATGGCGGCGCAATCAAACCTCGAACTCCCTCGCCATCTTCCGACCTATGCCTTCCCCGAGTCGGCCGCGGCTGCCCTGGCCCACGCAACCACGTACGCCGAGTGGCGCCGTCGGCCTCGCGGAGTCGTCCCCGAGGTCGCTGATATACGGGTGGACGAAGTTCAACGCGTCGTCGAAAGCGCACTGACGCGCGGAGGAGGGTGGCTTGACCCGAAAGAACTGGGTGCCCTGGCGGCCGCGGTCGGCATCACCATACCGGCTTCACGCCTCGTGACCGGCCCGGAAGAAGCCGCCATGGTTGCGGATGGTTTCGGGTACCCGGTGGTGGTCAAGGCCGTGGGACCAACCATCCTGCATAAGTCGGAGGTTGGCGGCGTGATCACAGGCCTCGCAGACGCGAACGCCGTACGGGCAGCGGTTCGTGGACTGCGAGAGCGTCTCGGGCCTGACGTCACGCAATACCTCGTGCAGGCCCAGGTACGTGGCCTGGCTGAAATCGTCATCGGGGCAACGGTCGATCCCACCTTCGGGCCCCTTGTGGTCTACGGAAGCGGCGGCGTGATGGTGGAACTGATGCGCGACGTCGCCTTCCGCCTTCACCCGTTGACCGAACAGGACGTGTCGGACATGCTCTCCGAGGTACGTGGCACCAGCCTGTTGCGCGGTTTCCGCGGCGCCGCGGTCGCGGATGAGCCTGCCGTACGCGAAATGCTTCTGCGGCTGTCAGCGCTGCTCGAGATCTGTCCCGAGATCCAGGAGGTTGACCTCAACCCGGTCATCGTGCGCGAGCACGGTGCACTGGCCGTTGACGCAAGAGTGCGTGTCGAGCGACTCCCCCAACCGGCGGTAACGCGACGCATCGCCTACTGAAGCCCCATCGACGCCAGCCCCGGCGTTACTTCTGAGTATCTCTGAGAGTCCCGCGCGGCACGCAGGCGTCACTCGCCACATGCAGGGACGCGGGGTTAACCGGCACTATCTTTCGCCGATACCTGAAGTACCATGCCTCGAACAATCATCCAACCGACCGGCGTCGAGAGAAAGCTTGGAGTCGACGAGATCATCGTCTCCAAGACCGATCTTCGTGGGCACATCACGTACGCCAATCGCACCTTTCTCCGGATCGCGGATTACACGGAAAACGACCTTCTCGGGCAACCCCACAACATCATCCGCCATCCAGGAATGCCGCGCGCCGTGTTCCGTCTGCTGTGGAACACCGTTCAAGCGGGTCAGGAGATCTTCGCATACGTGGTCAACCTGACTAAAGGAGGTGACCACTACTGGGTGTTTGCGCACGTGACACCGACGTTCGACGAGCACGGCACCATCACCGGCTATCATTCCAACCGGCGCTCACCTTCCGAGGAGTCAGTGATCAAGGTTCAGGCGTTGTATGGCAAGGTTCTCGCGGAAGAACAGAAACACCCCAATCCGCTTGACGCTGCATCAGCCGGGCTCAAGATGTTGACAGAGTACCTTTCCTCGCACAACGTCGACTACAACACTTTCATTTTCTCGCTTTGAGCGACGGTGGCGTAAGATACAGAAGGAGATAAGCGTATGGCGTTCAAGTGGTCGCTATCCTCCAGACCCACTCGTGACAGTTCATCAAAGGAAATTGATGACAGAGCGCTCGTCCTGAAAGCGGTCGAAGTCGTTCGAGCTGCCGCAATGGGGAACCTCGAACCAAGGGTTCTCCACATCCCCGAGGGGAACGAACTGAGCGAGCTCTATCACGGCATCAACCATCTTCTCGACATGACCGACGCGTTCATACGAGAGGCAAGCGCGGCCCTGCAAGCCGCGAGCAAGGATCGTTTCGATCGTCGCGTCATGCCTCAGGGAATGCTCGGCTCGTTCCGAAGGGGCGTAGCGCTCATCAACGCAGCCACGGATCATCTCGAGCATAATCGACTCGCGCTCGATGCAGAAGCCTGCCAGCGTGAAGAACTGGCCGCGCAGCTCGAACAGACAGCCGCTACAGTGGCAACATCCGCAGAACAATCGCGGCGCCTTGCTGACGAGATGAACGGCACGGCTTCCAATGTGTCTGACCTGTGTGTATCCGTCTCCACTGCGGTTGAAGAGGCTTCCGGGAATGTGAAGTCAGTTGCGGGTTCTACGGACGAACTGTCACGAACAGCGGCCGACATCAGCACGCGCGTGGAGCAGGTCGCCGCAATCACGGCACAGGCAATCATCGAGTCAGAGCGGACCAGTACCATCGTTACGGGACTTTCTGAGAGTTCCCGCAAGATTGGAGCGGTCACGCGTCTCATCAATCAAATTGCAAGCCAGACCAATCTCCTCGCCCTGAACGCGTCAATCGAAGCTGCACGCGTGGGGGACATGGGAAAGGGGTTTGGAATCGTTGCTTCGGAAGTGAAGAACCTCGCTGGAAAGACTGCGGACGCCTCAGTCGAAATCGAGTCGTTTGTGAGCGCCATCCAGAGTGCCGCGAATCAAGCGGGCGAAGCGATCTCCAACATCCAGGACATCGTCGGTCAGGTTGGAAAGCTCTTCGAGACTGTCACCCACGATACCGGAAGTCAGGTTGCAGCAACAAAGAATATCAGCACAAACGTGAGCAGCGTCGCGCACACCACCGCACAGATCGCCAGCAACATCAGTCGCGTGACGGTCGCTGCTTCCGACACGACGAGTGCCGCCGCAAGCATCGTGGAATCCATGACCGAGTTGAGCAGGCTCGCCGAACAGCTCTTGCGCGACTCGGAAGAACTTGCATCGCGAAAGAACATGCCCGCGAAAGGCCGCGGCAGGCCAGAACCACAACGTCCCGAGAGAAGCAGCAAGCGGAATCCAGGTCGCACGACGGAAGCGTACCGTCCGGGCGAGGCCGCAACCGAAAGGAAGCAGTCACTGGCGTATCGTTGAGGTCTTGAAGCGAAAGCAGCGCGGGCCCAT
>JAJXVI010000385.1 GCA_021782195.1 bacterium
CGATCTCGCCTTCCCTGCAACCGCGGACTGATTCGCAATCCCGAGGAGCAGATGCGGTGGGCCATCATTCTGCCGCTCAAGAACATGGCCGTGAACAAGCACACGTTTCAGGCGCGCACCGGGGTTGCGTTTGGCGATCAGTTCCGCGAGCGTATCGAGCGCTTGAAGGAGCACGGATTGCTTTACGAGACCGAGAGCACGCTTGCCCTTACGCACCGCGGACGTTTCTTCGCCGACGAAATCTGTCAGCAGTTTGAATCGACGGCATATCGCCCGTTTCCCGTCGAACGCTATGAGCCGGGCCCCCTCTCACCGTATCGACTGCCCGAGTACGCGCCGCGTGCCGTGATAGCGTCTTGATGTTTGCCTCAATGCGGGGACGCGCTCTGGAACGCGGGCGTGACCTCGTCGCCTCGCGTGGTTTTTTGTTGCGCGTTGGCGCATGGCTAGGATCCGGGACGTTGCGGGCACAGGCGTGACGGGCGTCATTGCGGCGTTGGGTGCATCGGCGTCGTGGGCACTCGGGTCGGTGCTGTTTCGCAGGGTTGGCGATGACGTTTCGCCCGTTGCGATGAATCTCGGGAAGGCTGTCTTTGCCCTCACCTGTCTTGGTGCGACGCTGGCCTGGGTTGGCTGGCAACCCGTCGATGCGCGCACGATGCTCTGTCTCGCGGGAAGCGGTCTGGTGGGTATTGCCATTGGCGACACGTTGTTCTTCTCGGCGCTGGTTTCACTGGGTCCGCGTCTGACGGTCTTGTTCGGGGGGACGGGTCCGATTCTCACGGTGCTGGCTGCCATCTCGGTGCTTCACGAACGCGTTTCGTGGACTGCCGGCGTCGGGATCGTAGCAACCCTGACGGGAATGTCGCTGGCGACCTGGGGTTCGCTTCGTAGGGAAGCCGCTATCGAGGCGCTCGCGGAACCGGTCTGCGCGCAGCCCGGCCCGCCTGTCGCGCAGCGTGCTTCTCCTGGCGGGGACGTCCCACGCGAACCCGCCGCGCGCCGGATGGCGTCGTGGGCGGGCGGTCTGATGTGCGCCGTGCTTGCTCCCGCTTGCATGGCGATCGGGACGATCCTGGCGCGGCTCGGCATCGTGGAAGCACCGGTTCTCCAGGGCACCTTCATCCGCATGCTGGCGGCCGTCGGCGGGCTTGGACTGTGGGGCGCTGTTACGGGTCGTCTCGGTGTGTGGCTGGATCCGTTTCGTCGAGAGGGAGTCCTCACGCGAACCGTTGTGGCCGGTGGCGTCGTGGTGTTTGGTGGATTCTGTCTGACGCTTCTTGCCATCAAGCAGCTCGGGGCCGCGCTGTCCGGAGCGTTGCTGTCAACTGAGCCGCTTTTTGTGTTGCCTCTTTCTGTGGTTGCTTTCGCCGAGCCTGTGAGCGCCACGGAGGTCGCGGGCTTTCTTCTTGGTGTGGCGGGCGTCGTGGCCCTTTTCCTCCGCTGACCCTCTTTCTTGCGACCATGGTTGGTGTCAGACCTGCGTCGTGCACGGCGCACCGTTCCGTCCGGGAGCTTGTGCCACGCTTTCTCGCGCCGTCGGTATCTCGTGTGGTATCAGGCCGATCGTTTCCCGTGTCCGGCATATTCCGTATAATATCCCAGTTCATGCGCCGTGAACTGGGATATTATACGGAATCAATGCTTCGGGCAGTGTAGATAGAGCCGTGGCAGGGACCCTTGGACCGGCGTGAACTCCCAACCTGCCACCGCGAGAAACTCGGGTGCAACGTGACGCCTACGACGCTTCGCACAATCCCGCACCGTCGTGGCCAGGGTACCGTCGTGGCCAGGGTACCGAGGGCGCGTTCTACGGGGAGGGCGGGTCGGCTCGGCGTCAGGTTTCCGCACGATGCGTGGTGTTTCAGATGGCCGACCAGTGCCGCCTCGGATCGCATCGTCACGCGACGACCGTCGGGGGTCGGGTTGCGCACCCAGGACGCAACCGACCACCGGCGCTCCGGAACGCCTTACCACATGACGAAGGGGGGAAGCATTCCGCCGCCTCCCAGCATCATCGGGTTCCAGAAGTACAGGGACGGCATCATGAGGGCGGTCGAGAAAGTCGTGGCCAGCATCTGGGCCGTCATGAAGTGACGCATGGACCGAGCATACGGATCTTCCATGAACGTCTGTTGCGGGTAAGGGTTCATCGACCCGTACGGGTTCCAGTTGCTGTAGTGTGGCTCGCTGCTGCCGCCGGTGAAGAATTTCTTGATGCGCTGGAAAATGCCGGGCTTGTAGGGCCCGTTTACCCCAGACGTGCTCCCGGCCCCGTTTGCCTCCGCATTATCCGTCGGAGAAGCCGAAGCTTGGGTGTCATTCGCGGAAGCAGTAGCGTTCGCGGTCGCCCCCGTCGCGGACGCACCCGAGATCCCTCCGGTCGCCCCCGTCGCGGACGTACCCGCTCCACTCCCGGCGATGGGTGGCCCGACCCCCGCGCCACCTGCCGCCGCGGACGCCCCCGAGATTCCCCCGGTCGCTCCCGCCGCGGACGCCTGCGGTGCGCTGGTCGCCTGGGCTGCCCACTGCTGGAAGTCTGCCGGGGTGCGGCTGGGATCGGAGTACTCGGGGTGGCCGTGAGCCGTCATCCACATATCCTCTGCGGAAGCAACGTGGCCGATGCCATAGATGGGCGGATGCGCGAGATCTTCGTTGGCAATCGTGGGGACGGCCACTCGTCCGGGTGGCGAAGTCACCTGGCCCGCGGGAGATGGCGCGTTCCCGCCCGTCGACCCGAGCGCTTGCGTGACGAGCTCATCGGCGCGGATCAACTCCTGAGGAGTCGCGGACTGTGCCACTGCTTTCATCAACAACGGCTGCAGTTCGCTCAACACCGCGTCGCTTGCGCCTGCCTGGCGAACCTCGTTGAGCGCGGACTGGACCTGCAGCGTCTGCTGCTGGTTGAGCGTCGGTACTCCTCCGGCTCCCGTGGCCGTTCCCCGTGACACAGGCTGGCTTTCCTGAACTGGTCCTGGGGTGGCCGTCGGCGCGGACGGTGTCGCCCCCGCAGCTTGAGTCGTCTCTGTTCCCGCGGCTTGGGTCGCCGCCGCCGCTCCCGAGGGTTGCGCCGCCGCCGCAGAGGCCTGTTGCTGTGCGAACGCGGCCTCCGTGGCCCGCAACTGTGCGATTTCGTCAGCGGAAGCCTGTCCGGTCACGGCTCGCAGATACATCGACTCGAGGTTGGCGGCTTCGCGCGGGTCGGCGTTTGGACCCAGGATGCGCGCGACGCCTTGCTTGATCTGCGCCTGGAGCGATGCGAGCGCGGTGGCCTGTTCCTCCGGAGACGGGGCCTGTATGCCCGCCCTCTCCATATAGCCCTGCTCGAGCGTCTGCAATTGCTTGACCTCGTCGGGGGTGGCCTTGCCTTCGCGGTTCCGCAGATACATTTCTCGGACGTGCTCGGCCTGCTCGGGAGACGCCTGCGGACCCAGCAGCAGTGAAACCTGACCGCGCAGCGCCAGGTCGTCGGCACGCTTCACGTCGGCCTCGGTGGCGGTTCCCCGCACGATCTTCTCCACCAGGGGACGCAACTGCTGCGTATACGCGGGATCCGGGTTCGGTCCGAGGTTGCGTGTGATGATCTGGTCCACCTGCTGGTGCACCGCGTCTCCCGAGCGTTCGGGCGACGCGCTCGTTGCAGCCTGAACCTCTGCGGTCATGGCGGGCGCGGTCTGCGTGGAAGGTCCGGCCTGCGCCTTTACAATGAGTTCGTTGGCGCGGTCGGCATCCGCCTGCGACGCCTGTCCCGTCAGCACGCGCTCCAACAGGGGACGCAACTCGGCCACCGCCCGCGGGTCCGGGGAAGCTCCCAGGCTCTGCGCGATCACCTGATTGACGGCTTGCGCGATCTCTGGCGCGGCGGCTCCGGTGTTCGCGGTTGCTTGCGCGACCTCTGGCGTGGCGGCTCCGGTGTTCGCGGTTGCTTGCGCGACCTCTGGCGTGGCGGCTCCGGTGTT
>JAJXVI010000386.1 GCA_021782195.1 bacterium
TTGAGCCCCTTTGAAAGCGTGGCCACCACGTCGCTCGCCCGTTCTGCCAGGCTGGCCTCGCGAAGCACCTCTTCGACCCTGTGTCGCGTGGTACCGGTCAGACGCGCAAAGAACTCCAGATTCTCCCACACCGTCAAACGCTCATAGAGATTGGGCTGTTCAAAAGTGACCCCGATGCGACGGCCGACGCGGCTTCGCTCGGCAACGACGTCGAGACCATCCACACGGGCGCTGCCCTCAGCTGGGTGCATGAGGCCGGTCAGAATGCGTACTGTGGTCGTCTTCCCCGCGCCATTTGGACCCAGAAGGCCGACAATCTCCCCGCGTGCTACTGCAAAGGTGAGGTGTCGCACGGCCCAGCGATTTCCATAGCAATGGCCGAGATCGACTACGTCGATGGCCGGCCTGTCAGCCGCGCCGCCGACGCTCACGGCGCCCGTGCACGCGTCAGTGCTCACGATAACAACAACGCTGCTCCGAACAGCAGAAGAAGAAGGGATGCCAGAATGTGCAGAGGGAGATAACCGGACCTCCACCCGCGAGACGGTCGCTCCAGGGTGCGCACGGAATGAACCTCGACATACGGCGTGCGCTCCATTCGCAGCAAGCCACGTACGCGACAGGGAATCCCCTCCAGTGTCTCCAGAACCGTCTGTGCGTGGTCTGGCCTGAAATATTCAAAAGAGACCAGGGTTCTCAGCGAGACGTGGACGCGCTCGACCTCGAGTACCTCGTGCGGAGACCGCGACTCCCCGGGCACGCCGTAACCGACAATCGTCCCCTCGAGGTCGACGCGACGGGGCGTACGGGTCGGTCGGTTCGACGCTGGAGCGGCGGAGGGCGCCGACGCTGGAGCGGCGGAGGGCGCCGACGCTGGAGCGACAGAGGCCGCCGACGCTGGAGCGGCAGAGGCCGCCGACGCTGGAGCGGCGTCGCCCCCTCCCTCGAGGGGGCGGGCCCTGGGGTCGCCAGGGTCGGCTGTGGCGTCCTCCCCAACTGTCGCAGCAAGCAATGCACGCAAGCCTTCCGCATCGCGCACGGCACCCTGGCTCCAAAATTCCACACCGAGTGCGACCAGACGACCGCAGCCCCACAGCAGGAACGGCAGTCCCGTCAGGCGAGGAAAAAACCAGGCCAGCACAAGCCCCCCCCCCAGACTCAAGAGTGGCAGGAGTGAGGCGAACCGGATACGACGTGGAACCGGGGGAGTGCCACCATACCGGTCACTGCCTTCAACGTGAAAAAGACGTGTCATCCTCAAGCGACCGTCGTATGCGGCAAGCGTACAGACGCGTCCGGCCAGTTCAACGTCCATCAGTGAAAATGCGCGGACCGCGCGAGACATTTCGCGCATTCCGGGACCTCGGTCGCCGCAACTCGCTGTGTCCGGGACATCGCACGAAACGACAGGCCTTCCGAGTTGTCGCACGGCTCCCAGCAGGGCACGCGAGAGATGATCGGAAGATCCGAGCGTCAGTCGGGAAAAGTCGTCTGCCCACCGGTCCCTGCAGGCCGAAAACGGGGCATAGAGGAAGGCGTACAGGCGCAGGACACCCCCGAGCACCGGAGACAGCACAGCCCCATTGCGAAACGCCGCGCCGACGCCTGCCTGGCCGACCGGCGACTCGAACAGCGTACGGATACGCTCCATCACAAACATGGGCGCGGCGACAATGGTTGCCAGCCAGACGTCGCCGCTCACCAGGTGTCCGGCCTCACGCGCCATGACAGCACACTGTGCGTCCAGGTCATTTGAGGTGAGCAACCCGGAACTTATCACCATACGCGCGCTACCACGGGTCATTCCGTACGTAAGCACACACGGCTCGGCGTCCACCAGCACGCCGAGACGTGGCAACGGCACCTTCCACTGCACGAGGACGTCACGCAAGAACGGCCCCACGTCCCCGGCCTCTTCAATGGCAAGCCACTTGACCCCGAGGAGACGGTCACACAGCCATCCGGAAACCCACCCGCCCATCGTCACCCAGACCAGGGCGAGGAAGGCCGCCAGCAGAAGGGTGTTGCCCAGGTCGAACCCCTGTATGCCGACGTACGGCAGGGCATTCAGGCACTCAAGACAGACGATGGCGTGAACCGTCCACAGCCCTGCGAGTGTAAAGGTAGCACGCAACCAGAGCGTTCTTCGAGACGGCACTGTCAGAGCACCGTTGCGCGCAGCCGGCCGTCCTCGAGATAGTACACCCGATTGGCGTATGCCGCTACCTTCGGGTCGTGCGTGACCACGATGGTCGTGATGTCCTGGTTCTCGTTCACCGTGCGAATGACGTCCATAACCTCTTTGCTGGAGCGGATGTCAAGGTTTCCGGTCGGCTCGTCGGCAAGGACAAGCCCCGGCAGATTGGCAAGTGCTCGCGCGATCGCCACGCGCTGTTGCTGACCACCGCTGAGATTGTTGACGGGTTCGTCGGCCTTCACGTCCATGCCGACGAGGCGCAACAGGGCCATGGAGCGAGCGTCACGCTCATTGGCTCGAACACCGGCAAGTTGCATGGGCAGGCGCACATTCTCCAGCGCGTCCAGGGTGGGTATCAAGTTGTAGTTTTGAAAGATGAAGCCGATATGATGCAATCGGATTCGCTCGCGTACACTCTCCGGCTCCTCCGTGACGTCCGCTTCGTCAAGGAAGATGTGCCCGAACGTGGGAACGTCCAGGCAACCAAGCAAGAAAAGCAGCGTGGACTTGCCGCTCCCGCTTGGTCCCATGATGGCGATGAATTCGCCCTTCTCCACCTGCAGATCCACGTTTTCGAGCACTCTCAACTTGCTCGTTGTCGTATCAAAGTACTTGTGGACCCCACGAACGTCGACGCGCATCCTACTCCTGCCGCAAACCGTAGATAATGTTCATTCGGTAGATGAGATAGCAGGGAATCAGCGCACCCACGACACCTACCATGATTGAGAGTCCCATGGCCTCCATGAGAAGAGAAAAAGTAATGGCTCCAAGCGGAAAAGTAAGCTTGAAGAGCGTGACCACAGCGCTGTTGAGCAGGCGTGCCCCAAGGAGCCCGAGCACCACACCGAGCGCACCGCCCGTGGCGCTCAAAATGACCGATTCAGTCACGATCATTGCGACGACGGTCAGACGACTGGCCCCGATGGCTCGTAGCGTGGCAAACTCCTTCAAACGCTCGTAGGTCGACATGAGCATCGTATTCATGGCCGCCGTCATCGAGATCAGCACGCCGATCGCCGCCACCGCGAACTGCAGAAGCCAGGCATAGTTGATGAATTCGTTCGCTGCTCCAAGATACTGCTCACGCGTCCGCGCCAGTTCGTTTGAAAAACGTTTATCCCCGTTTATCTGGGCCACCATCATCTCTCGGGCCTCAAGACCGGTGTCTTCCTTGAGCTTCATCCAGACTTCTTGAGCGCCCTGTCCGGTGATTCGCGCCGCAGCGGCGGGCGTGATAAAACAAAAGTAGTCATCAAGCCCGCCCGCCGAAAAGTAGCTGACAACGCGAAAATCCTGATCCCCGATGCGCAGGGTCGGATTGTCGTGAGCATGGAGTCCCAGTTCCCGCGCGAGTGCTCTTCCCACAATCACCTCGTCATCCGCGGTTGGAAAGCGCTGCGAGGAGAGACCTGGCATGAAAACCGGAAACGCAGCCGGGTCGAGGGCCCATACAACGATCTCGCGTCCCTCGTGAATCTCCTGAAAACGAGTGACGGGTTCGACTGTGGCCACATTCGGCAGGGTTGCGAGCGCTGCCGTGACCGACGGCGGGATGGTCTCAGTAGATTCCCCCACCCCTGCGAGGGGACCGACAGGCATCGGCATGGCGTTGCGCGGCAGAACATAGACGTCCACGCTGCGCCCGCCCATCTCTCGCTGAATCCGGTCATAGAGGCCCTCTGCAACCGACAGCAACGCGATGAAGGCCGCCACGGCCAGCAGCACGCCGATAATGGTAAGCAGACTGCG